>CAJKSP010000002.1 GCA_905202595.1 uncultured Sutterella sp. | reverse complement strand
CGGTTCCGTTAGCGGCAAGCTCCTTCATAACGAATGGCTTGAAAAGCTCGATAGGCCAGGCGCCGCAGAGGCCGAAGACCCGCGAGAGGAGGCGGCGGCTCGAAGAGCGCCCTCAGCGCCCGGCCCGCAGCCACCGGCAGCAGAGCACTTCGGCTGCCGATACGGCTGCGTAGAGCAGCACGCCCATGAGGCTCATGCCGAGGATCCCGACGAACATCCGCAGAATGTCGCCCATGCCCCAAGCATCCATAATGAGCCAGCCGAGGCCTGAGTCCGTGGCGAAGGACTCAGCGAGAAAGAGCACCGCAACCGCCGTGCCGCTCGCCACCTTGAGGCCGGTGAAGAGCGACGGAAGCGCCGCCGGCAGCCAAACGTGGCGCAGAATCTCGAATTTCGATGCGCCCATCGAGCGCAGCGCCCGCTCGCTCGCATCTGACAGCGCGCGCGCTTCGGCGCGCACGATCACCAGAATCTGATAGCCGGTCGTGAGCGCGATGAGCAGCACGCGCGAAGCGTCGCCGATGCCCACGATCGTAAAGAAGACCGGCAGGAGCACGATCTTCGGCAGCGGATAGGTGATGAAGGCGAGCGGCGCGCCGAGCCAATCCGCCCGATCGCTGTGTCCGAACCAAAGGCCGAAGGGAAAGCCCACGGCGAGCGCCAGCGCAAGGCCGCCGATGAGCCGCAGGCCGCTTGCGGCGCAGTGGCCGAGAAACGCCGGATCCGAGAGCGATTCAGCAAACGCCCGGATTGTCGCCCAGGGATCGGGCAGGAGCATCTCGCCCAAGGCTGCGCTGCCGAGCGCCCAGAAAAGCAGAAGCAGCGCGCTGGCCGCCAGATAGCGGAGCGCGCCGCGGGCGCGCTTCGCGTCTGCTTGAGAGACCTGAGTCATGGCTGTCGTCCTGCGTCCGTTGGCGCCGCCCGCCGCAGCGTCTGATGAATGAGGCGCACGGCGCTGCCGAAGGCCTCGCTCTCGCGAAGCGCCGCATAGCCGCCGCCGGCTCCGAGCGCGCAGGCGCTGTTTTCGAGGAGGCCGAGCGATCGGAAGGGATGCGCGGCAAGCAGAAGAATCTTCTGCGCGAGGAAGACCGCTTCGCCGATGTCGTGCGTGACGAAGACGAGGCTCGTCCCCCGCTCGGCCGCAAGCGATGCAATGTCCTCCTGCAGCCGTTCGCGCCGCATGGCGTCAAGTGCGGAAAAAGGCTCGTCCATGAAGAGAACCGCCGGTTCGGCGATGAGCGCGCGGCCGATCGCGAGGCGCTGCCGCTGCCCGCCGGAGAGTTCGGCCGGCCAGCGCTCGGAAAGCTCGGCCAGGCCGAGGCACTCGAGCATCGTCCGCGCCCGCGCTCTCGCCTCCGCCCGTCCGGTGCGGGCGGGCCCCACCTGAAGCGGCAGCATCATGTTGTCCATCACGCGCTTCCAGGGCACGAGGCCGAGATCCTGCCACACGAAGGCTGAACGCTCGTAGCGGCGCTCCACTTCGCCCGAAGCCGCGGGCAGCAGGCCTGCGAGCGCCTGCAGCAGCGTCGACTTGCCGCAGCCGGATTCGCCGACGATGGCAAGCGACTCGCCGCGAGGCAGTGCGAGCGAAAGCCGCTCGATCACGCAGGAGCCGCCGCGCGCCACGCTGAGCGCCCGCGCAGCAAGAATAGAACCGCTCTGATCGCCGGAAAGCGCTAGAGACGCCATGATCCGCCCTCTCAGCGCTTCGGCGTCCAAACGACGTCTTCAAAGACGGGCTCAGTCTTGATCATGCCCTTCTGCACCATCCAGCCGCCGACGCGCTTCACATCCTCCGCGCTCGGCAGCGGCGGCAGCCCGTCGGCCGAACCGTAGATCGAGAAGCGCACCATCTTGTAGCCCTTTGCCGCCGCGGCCGGCAGAAGGCCCTTCTTCACCATGTAGGCGCGGTACTTCTCCGGATCAGCCTCAATGCGCTTGGCCGCCTCGGCGACAGCGCGCCGGAAGCCTTCAACCGTCTTGTCGTCAAGGAGCGACTTCTTGAGCGAGACCACGGCGAGCGGCTCGTCGAGCTTCCGATCATCCCAGATGACCTTGCCGCCCTTCGACTCGACGACCGACACCAGCGGCTCGGGCAGCAGCGCCGTCGCCGCCTTGCCGGTGAGAAGCATCTGCAGCCGAATGGGAATGGGCTTGACTTCGATGTTCTTGAAGACCTCTTTCGGAAGGCCCGCCGAATCCTTCATGCGGTCCGCGAGATAGTCGATGATGGTCGAAGAGCTCATGGCCATATCAACATTCTTCGACGCCTTGAGCGCATCAAGCGTCGGCAGCTTTTCGCTGTAGGCGGGCGAAACGCAGAGCCCGAAGGCGCGCTGCTCGGGATTGGTGTGCGTCGTTGTCAGAATCACCGCCTGGCTGATGCCCGTTGCATTCTGGGTGAAGACGTTCATCAAATCTGCGAAGTGGCCGTCGAGGCGGTTCGCGCGCATGGCGGCACCGACTTCCAGCGCAGATTTGAAGGGAATCACTTTGACATCGAGGCCCTGCGCCTCAAAGAGCTTTTCATCAGCAGCGGCGTAGAGCACGACGGCGTCAGCCGCCTGCAGAGCGGCAATGCGGATTTCCTGCGCTGAAGCGGCGCCGGCCAAAAGTGCGGCGGCAAGAGCCGTAACGGCGGCGGCGCACGATGCGGCGCGGCGAGGAGCAGACGATGAGAGATGAAACACGAGAGACTTTCTCAAGGAAAAAATGGAAAAGGCCGCGCGCCGAGAAGCGCCGCAGCCGCACTCGAAGCCCGGCGCGCACTCCCGTCATGATGCGGGGAGGCCTTCGGGCCACTCTCATCATAGCGGCAAAGCCGCGCAGCGCTCGCTTCCAGGGCGCCTCGCATGCTATGGTCCTTGACGGAGGCTTTCTCATGACCCATCTGATCCGCTCCGCCGCCTGCGCGGCACTCTTAGCCGCCGCGCTCTCGCTTGCGGGCTGCGGCCACCTTTACCCGGCTGCCGACAGCTTGCCGTCCGAAGAGGCGCTCGCCAGCAGCGGCGCGACGACTGCAGCGCCTCCGCGCGAAGCGCTTGTCGGCGAGTGGGTCGAGCCCGTGCCCGGCATGCCCCGCCTCGAGCAGGGCTACGCGCTCAAGGCCGACGGCACGGCGAGCTCCATCGGCATGGCGACGCTCGTCGCCAAGCGCTGGACGCTCAGCGGCGACGTCTTCACGCTCTTTGGCGACAGCATCGGAAACGGCATCACCATCCCCTTCGAAATGCAGTTTCTCGTCATTGAAGCGTCGCCGGACCGGCTCATTCTCCGCCAGGGCGCTTTCGAGCATCGCTTCTCGCGCCGCCGCTGAGCCCCGCCGCCAAGCGCTCCATTTGCACCATTTTGGTGCATATGTGCTCTTGTTTGGTGCGGCACCGTGCACACCGTTTGCTCGGCATCCTGCCCGCTTCTGCAGCAGGCGCTCCTGAAGCCGAGCGCTTCAAAGCAGCGCCTTGATGAGAAAAGATGAAAATTTTCTCAAGCGCAACAAAGCGATGCCGTTATTTTGAGCGGACTTCAGCCGCCCCTTTCTTCGATCTTCTGCCGGCGCCGGCCATATTTGGCACGCAAGTTGCTTAAGAGAAGGGCATCAGCCGATCAACCTCGGCTGATGCCAACTCGCACAAGCAATCCGCCGCCGGCCGCGGCAGCAGTACCTGCCCCCCGGAAGCCGTGCGGCATCATGGAGAAAAGCAATCATGACCACGCCCGCTGACGTCCTGCAGATGGTGAAGGACAACGACGTCAAGTACGTCGACCTGCGGCTCACAAACATGTTCGGCAAGGAAATGCATCTGACGATTCCGGCCGATCATCTGACGGAAGACACCTTTGAGCTCGGCCAGCCGTTCGACGGCTCGTCCTTCCAGGGCTGGCGCGGCATCGAATCGTCCGACATGCTCCTGCAGCCGGACCCGGAAACGGCCCACATGGACCCGTTCCGCGAAGCCAATACCCTCGTGCTCACCTGCAACGTGCTTGAACCGTCGACGGGCAAAGGCTACGAACGCGATCCGCGCTCCATCGCGCTGCGCGCCGAAGCCTATCTGAAGAGCACGGGCATCGGCGACGCCGCCTTCTTCGGTCCGGAACCTGAATTCTTCATCTTCGACTCCGTCGAATGGGATCATCAGTCCGGCTCGAGCTTCTTCCGCATCGGCAGCGAAGAAGCGCCCTGGTCCAGCGGTCTGACGATGGAAGGCGGCAACCTCGGCCACCGCAACCGCGTCAAGGGCGGCTACTTCCCGGTTCCGCCGGTTGACTCGCTCGCCGACATCCGCGCAGAAATGTGCACGCTCCTCACGCAGCAGGGCGTTCCTGTTGAAATTCACCATCACGAAGTGGGCGGCGCCGGCCAGTGCGAAATCGGCACGCGCTTCTCCACGCTCGTGCAGCGCGCCGACTGGACCCAGATCCTGAAGTACACCGTCTGGAACGTCGCCGCCGCCTACGGCAAGACGGCTACCTTCATGCCCAAGCCTGTCGAAGGCGACAACGGCTCCGGCATGCATGTGCATCAGTCGATCTGGAAGGAAGGCCAGAACCTCTTCTGCGGCAACGGCTATGCAGGCCTCTCTGACCTCGCCCTCTACTACATCGGCGGCGTCATCAAGCATGCCCGCGCCCTCAACGCCATTACGAACCCGGGCATCAACTCCTACAAGCGCCTGGTCCCGGGCTTTGAAGCGCCGGTGAAGCTCGCCTACTCGTCGCGCAACCGCTCCGCCTCGATCCGCATTCCGTATGTGACGAACCCGAAGGCCCGCCGCATTGAAGTGCGCTTCCCGGATCCGCTCTGCAACTCGTACCTCGGCTTCTCGGCTCTGCTGATGGCCGGCCTCGACGGCATCGAAAACAAGATTCATCCGGGCGAAGCTGCGGACAAGAACCTCTACGATCTGCCGCCGGAAGAAAACGCGCTCATCCCGACCGTGGCGCCGAACCTTGAAGTCGCTCTCAACTCGCTCGAAGCCGATCACGACTTCCTCACGCGCGGCGGCGTCTTCTCGGAAGACTTCCTCTCGGCCTATATCGAAGAGAAGCGCAAGGACGTTCTGCGCGCCGAAATGGCCGTGACGGCCCTCGACTTCGACCTCTACTACTCGCTCTAAGTCGAAGCCGCCTGAAGAAGGTCCGGCGCGCAAGGGAACCGCGCCGGCGCCTTCTGCGGCTTGGAAGCGCTTCTTCCGCAAGCCGCACCCAGCAAAAAGCCTCTGCACGCTTTGCCGCGCAGAGGCTTTTTTTGATGCGATGCCGTCAGGACTTGGACTTAGGCCGTCTGCACGCCCGTCGTGAAGGCTTCGAAGTGAATGCGGTCAGCCGGCACCCCGCAGGCGCGAAGCGCTGAGGCCGTCATGTCAATGAAGCAGCTCGGGCCGCAGATCCAGTACTCAGCCTGATCGACGAGAAGATTGCGCACGCCCTGGGCATCCAGGCGTCCGGCTGCATCGTAGTCCGAACCGAGGCGGTCTTCGGGAAGCGGCTGCGTGAAGAAGAGCGAGCGGCGGGCGTTTTTGAGGCCGGCGAGCGCACGCTCGACATCAGCCTTGAGCGGAAAGCGCTTTGAATTCTGCGTCGAATAGACGAAAGTCGTTTCGCGAAGCGGATTTTCGCTCGCCTGCGCCTCCAGCATAGCAGCAATCGGCGTGATGCCAATGCCAGCTGCAATGAAAACCGCCGGACGCTTGCCATGAGGATCGAGCACAAAGTCGCCCATCGGCGCCGACACCTCGATCATGTCGCCCACTTTGAGCGACTGATGCAGCACCTGAGAGACCCGACCGGCAGGCGCATCCTTCGACTCGTCGACGCGCTTCACGCAAATGCGCAGCCGGCGGTTTCCTGCCGCCTCGCAGATGGAATACTGGCGGGGCTGCATCGCGCCGAGAGACGGCACGAAGACGCGGACCGACACGAACTGTCCGGGCTTCCACTGCGGGAGCTCGCCGCCATCCGCCGGCATGAGCGTAAAGGAAACCGCATCCTGCGACTCCTCGCGGCGCTCAAGGCACGTAAAGGGACGCCATCCCGTCCAGCCGCCCTCGGCCTTGGCCTGCTCGTCGTAAATCCCTTGTTCAGCATCGGCGAGGATCTGAGCCAGCATGCCGTAGGCCGCCGCCCAGGCATCAAGAAGCTCGGGCGTGGCAGCATCGCCAAGAACTTCCTTGATGGAGGCGAGAAGATGGCGGCCGACAATCGCGTACTGCTCGGAGCGGATGCCGATCGTGCAGTGCTTCACGGCGATGTGCCGAACGGCGGCGGCAAGCTTCTCGGGCGTGCGGATGTTTTCCGCAAACGCCAGCACGGCGCCCGCAAGCGCGCGCTGCTGCTCGCCGCGGCTCTGGTGCGCGGCGTTGAAGATGTTGCGCAGCTCCGGATTGCCGCTCAGCATGCGGCGGTAGAAATGGGTCGTGAGATCGACGCCATGGGCCTTGAGCACGGGAACGGTGGCTTCAATCAGCTGAATTTGTTGGTTGGTAAGCATGACGGGATTTCTCTCGCTGGCGCAGGCCGCCCATGGAAAAGCAGCCGGCTTTTATTTACGAAGTCAATTTGATTTTCCTATGACCACTCTTTCAGTGGCCGCAAGCAGTCTATCACGAATAAATGTACGAATGATGCATATATTTCTGCTATCAAAGAGAAGGCGTTCTGCAGATCCGGCATGCTCAACGCAAGCGCCGCATGAAAAGCCGCCGCTCCTCAGCGCGCCTGCTCCTGCTTGAGCAAGGCGGCGAAAAGCGGCGGACGCGGATTCAGCAGACTCTGCGAGGTCAGCGCTGGCAACACGAGCTACTTGCGCTCCTGAGAAATGTCAATGCCGAAATACTTCTTCGAGAGGCGCGAGAGCTCGCCCTCTTCGCGCAGCGCCTTGACGGCTGCATTGACTGCTTCGCGCAGGCTGCGGGAATCATCTCCCTTCTTGAAGGGCATCGCGATGGGAGAAGCCGTCTCTGCGAGGCAGGCGATCTTCACCTTCGCATCCGGATGCGCCTTCATGTAGTCGTAGTAGGTGACTTCGGCATTGAGCGTCGCATCGATGCGGCCGCTCAGAAGGAGCTCGAACGTCTGGTTGAGGTCGTCCACGCCCGTGACCGTCGCGCCGTTCGCTTCCGCCACCGTCGCATAGGTGCTCGAGATCGTGTTGGCCGTGTGCTGGCCCTTGAGATCCGCCATCGTCTTGATCGAATCGTTCTCGCTCTTCACGATCACAGCCGTGCGGTCGAAGGCATAGGGATCCGAGAAGTCGTACGCCGCCGCGCGCTCCTTCGTCACGCCGACGCCGTTGATCATCATGTCGTAGCGGCCTGCGCTGATGCCGGCAAGAAGTCCGTCCCACTTGCCCTCGATGAAGACCGGCTTCACGCCGAGCTTCTCAGCAATCTTGCGGCCGACCTCCACGTCGTAGCCGACAAGCTCGCCCTTCTCGTCGTGGTAAGTCCAGGGCGACCAGGTGCCCTCCATCGCAATCGTCACTTCGCCTTTGGCCTTGATGCGGGCAAGAAGATCGCCGCCCGAAGAGGCGGAGCCCGCCGCAGCCGAAGAGGCTGCCGCCGGAGCGCCGCCATTCGATGAGGCCGGCTTGTCGCCGCAGCCAGAAAGCAGGCCGGCAGCGCCAGCAAGCGCAGCGGCAAGAAAGCAGGAAAGAACTTGACGCTTCTGCATGATTGAATTGCTCTCCTTTAAGAAGCAGTTGATCTTGGTTCGGCGCCAGCAGGGCGAGCCGCAGTCTTCGGCTCGGCGAAGCTCGCCAGAAAGGCTTTCGAGCGCGCTTCGCGCGGCTCGGCAAAAAACGACGGCGCGTCGCGCGCTTCAATGACGACGCCGCCGTCCATCATGAGCACTTTGTTCGAAACGTTTTTGGCAAACGCCATCTCATGCGTGACGACGATCATCGTCATGCCTTCTTCGGCCAGCCCCTGCATGACGACAAGAATCTCCTCCTTGAGCTGCGGATCAAGCGCCGAGGTCGGCTCATCGAAATAGATGATCTCCGGCTTCGCAGCCAGCGCGCGCGCAATGGCAACGCGCTGCTGCTGGCCGCCCGAAAGCTGATTGGGATAGAAGTCCGCCCGATCGGCGAGCCCTACTTTGGCCAGGAGCTCGCGGCCCCGCGCTTCGGCTTCCCGACGGGGAACGCCGCGCCCGACGACGAGCCCCTCCGTGATGTTGCCGAGCGCCGTGCGGTTGCGAAAGAGATTGAAGTTCTGAAAGACGAAGGCCGTCTTGCGGCGAATGCGCAGAATGTCGCGCTTTGCCGCATGCGGCATGTCGAGGCTCTCGCCGTCGAACGTCATGACGCCCGCATCGGCGCGCTCCAAAAAGTTGAGGCAGCGCAGCAGCGTCGTCTTTCCCGATCCGCTCGGCCCGAGCACGGCCACGACATCGCCCTGCGCAACGCTGAGGCTGATGTCTTGGAGAACCGCGCTGCCGCCGAAGGACTTCCGCAGGCCGCGGACGTCAAGAATCGCTTTTCCGTCAGTCATACCCATGCGCTCCGAGCTTCTTCTCTCCCCAGCTCTGCACGCGCGTCAGCACCGTGCAGAAAAGGAGATACACAAGGCCCACTTCAATGTAGAGAACGAGAGGCTCATAAGTGCGCGCCACAATGCGCTGCGTCACCATGAACATCTCCGTCACCGTGATGTTCGCTGCGAGCGACGTGTCCTTCACCATGGAAATGAGTCCGTTCGCCAGCGTCGGGAAGGCCGTGCGCAGCGCCTGCGGCAGAATGATGCGCCGGAAGGTCTGCATGTACGTGAGGCCTGCGCAGAGCCCCGCTTCAAGCTGTCCCTTGGGCACGGATTCGAGCGCCGCGCGGACCGTCTCCGCCGCATAGGCGCCCTCGTTGATTGAAAAGACGATGACCGCGGCGAGAAACGGATTGATGAGAATGCCGACGTGCGGCAGGCCGTAGAAGACGACGAAAAGCTGCACGAGAAGGGGCGTACCGCGGATCACCCAAATGTAGAAGCGGGCAAAGTCCTTGGCCGCCGGCACCTTCGCGTACTGCACGAGCGCCATGACCGTTGCAATGATGAGCGCGAAGAAAAATGAAATGGCCGTAAGCGGAATGGTCACCGTGAGCCCGGGAAGAAGAATCTTCCAGAACGAGTCGACGATGAGTCCGAGCCAATCGCCGTTCATAATTACTGCCGTCCTTCCTTCAATCAATGAGGCTGCAGGCCGCAATGCCCGCCGCCCGAGCAGAGCAAGCTCCGATTTTCATTGTGCCCAGAAGATGCTCTCGAAAGATTCGCCGCATCTGCCCAATCCTTGCCTAGTCTGGTCAAATTCCGCCGAGCTTCTCTCAGCCGCCTGCCGCTGCCTCATAGGCCCGTCGCCGCATGAACGATGAAGATCCAAAAGGGCAGCGTCGCCATGGCGGCAACCGTCTGCACCGTCGTCACATTGGCGACAATCGGCGCATTGCCGCCCATGCTTGCCGTCATCACAAAGCAGGACTGCGCCGTCGGCAGCGCGCCGAAGAGAATGAGCACAGCCGCAGGGAGCGGCGCCAGTCCGGCGGCGATCGAAGCCGCGAGCGCTATGGCCGGCACGACGGCAAGGCGTTCGATGCATGCTGCGCCGATGAGCTTCCAATCGCGCTTGAGCGAGCCGAAGCGGAGCCCGGCGCCGATGCATAAAAGGCCCATCGCCAGCGCTGCCTTTCCCAGATTGCCGAGGAGCAGCATCGCCGGCTGCGGGAGCTTTGCGCCCGTCAGGTTGAAGAGCAGCCCGAGCACCGTCGCAATGATGAGCGGATTCTTTGCTACAGCAAGAGCGGTCTTTTGCCAGCCCGATCGGCGGCCGGATCCCGAGGCGCCGCTCTGCTTGGCCACGGCGTTCGCCAGCGCCGTCACGGCCAGCGTATTGCTGAGCGGCACCCAAAAAGCGACAAGCATGGCCAGGAGCGCCGTGCCGCCGTCGCCCAGGAGCCGCGAGCAGACGGCAAAGGCGAAGTAGGTATTGAAGCGGAAGCCGCAGTGAAAAACCGAGGCGTGCGTCACGCCGTCCGCCTTCACGAAGAGCCTGACGCACCACGCCGCAGCCGCAGCGCCGACAAAAAGAGCGAGCCCCGCCGCCAAAAAAGCCGCGGCGCTTCCTAAAGAGAGCGCCGACGTCGAAATGGAGGTGAAGAGCATCGGCGGGAAAAGCACGTAGAAGACGAGCTTCTCCGTGGACTTCCAAAAGTCCGCGCCGAACCAGGAAAGGCGGGCGAGCGCAGCGCCGATCGCAATGATGAGAAAGTCGGGAAGAATGAGTGCGATGCTGTCCATGCAAGCTTGTCCTTTGCGTCAATCTCCGAATGCAAGACGCCGGATGCTGCAAAAATCTGCTCACATCCGGCGGTAGGCTCACATTATGTCGAGATTCGGCCATCTCGCTTTGCCGCGCTCGGCTCAGCGCTCTGCCGCAAACGCCGTGCGCTGCTCTGGCGCCGGCGACGAGCCGGAATGCTCTGCCGGCTTTGACGCCGCTTCCCTCGCCTCATCGGCCGTGAGGCACTTCATGGTTCTGCGGGCCGCTGCGAGCGTCGCAAGCTCTCCGGCCATGGCCGCAAAGAAGAGCGGCTCCGGACCGAAGGCATCCATCAGCCGGCCGCCGACGCTCGCCGCCAATCCGATGGCAAGCTGCGTTACGGCAACAGTGAGGCCGCCGGCCGCTTCGCTTTCCTTCGGAAGCGCACGTACCAGCCAAAGCGCCCAGCCCACAGGCACAAAGCCGAATAGAAAGCCCCAGATGAGCGCCGGCGCGAGGATCGCCTCGCCCCCGCGGCAGAGATAAAGCGCGCCGGCCGCAAGCGCACCGGAAATGTAGAGCACCGTAAAGGCGCGTCCGAGATCGCGGCGGAAGAAGCGCGCCGCCGCAAAGGTCCCTGCAATGTTGACGAGCGCATACACGAGAAGAATGAGCGACATGGCATTCGCACTCGGCGCAAGGCTCTTCTCAAGAATGGCGCGCAGATAAGTGAAGACGACGTGGCACCCGAAATAGGTCGTGAGCGTTGCAGCAAGCCCCGAGAGAACGGCACCCCGCCTCAGAAGGCGCCCCATAGTGCGAAGGCCTGCCGCCTGAACGGCCGGCATTGACGGAAAAGTCAGCAGCTGCCAGACAAAGGCTGCGGCGCTTGCCGCCGCTGCGGCCCAGAAGACGGCGCGCCAGCCGAATTCGGACTCCACCCAGCTTGCGCCCGGCAGCGCGAGGATCGTGGCAATGGAAACGCCTGAATAAATGAGCGCAAACGCCGCCGGCAGCTTGAGCGGATGCACGGTGCGCTGCGCCGCTGCAGAGGACATCGACCAAAAGCCGCCGACGGCAAAGCCTAAGAGGGCCCGTGCTGCAAAAAGTAGCGGCGCGCTCTGCGACAGCGCAATGAGCGCATTGGAAAGCACCAGGAGCAACGTGTAGCCGAGAAACAGCCGCCGGCGGTCCGCATGAGGAAAGAGCGCGCCGACAAAGAGGCTCGCCAAAGCGGCTGCAGCGCCTACGGCCGTCACCGTCTGCCCGGCCGTGCCGACGGAGAGGCCGAGCGAAGCCGCCATGGGCGTGAGAAGGCTGATGGGAATGAATTCGCTTGCAATGAGGCAAGTGACGCCGAGAAAGAGCGCAAAGACGACTGGCGAATGAGGGTTGCGCGGATTGCTGGCAATGATGGGCATCGCGGGAAAGCCGCCGCAGGCCGTGCAGAACAAGCCTCTGCCTGCGGCTTCTGTCAAAAAATCTGCTGCGGCAAAGCGAGGCTTGCAGTGCAGCGCGCCGTGCCGCATAGATATGCTTTAAAAGCATTACTATTGCTATTTCAGAGCTTTGAAGTATATGAATGGCATTCACGTATATCAAATGCCATTTATTTTTGCTTCACTATGCTTTTTAAGCATGAATAAACGCTTGAAACGAAGAGGACGTCATGGACATTCGCGTGCTTCGCTATTTCATCGCCACAGTTCGCGCACAAAGCATCAGCGCCGCGGCAGCCGCGCTCGGCATCACGCAGCCGACGCTCTCGCGCCAGCTCATTGAGCTCGAAGAAGAGCTCGGGCACCGGCTCTTTGAGCGCAGCAACCGAAAAATCCACCTCACGCCCAAAGGCGAGCTCTTCCTCGAGCGCGCCGAGGAGGTGGTGGAGCTTTTCGAGAGGGCCAAGACGGAAATCTCCGCTGACGACGATCCTGTTGGAACGCTGTCGATCGCCGCGGCGGAAACGCCGGCCATGCGCTATCTCGCCGAAGTCATTCAGGACTTTCACCGGCAGGCGCCGCGAGTCAAGATCGACATCTCGAGCTCGAACGAGTCCGGCGCCGCAGCCGCGCTTCGAAGCGGCATGGCTGACATTGCCGTCTTTACGGGCACCGTCGATCTGGAGGACTACAGCTTCATCCGCCTCCCTCTGCAGGACCGCTGGGGCGTTCTCACGCCGAAGGACGGCCCGCTCGCCGGCAAGGCGGCTGCATCGCCGCAGGATCTGCGCGGACTGCCGCTCCTTGTCTCCAAGCAGGCTTTTCACCGCAATGAATTTGCGGGCTGGCTCCGCGCGCCGCTGGAAGCGCTTCGCATCGTGGGGTACTTCAATCTCATCTACAACGCAGCGCTCTTGGCCGAGCAGGGCTTCGGCCATGCCGTCTCGCTCGAAGGGATCTACCAGCCGGGACCGGACTCGAGGCTCTGCTGGCTGCCGCTCGCTCCGGCTCTGGCAGCCGACGTTCATGTCTGCTGGCCGAAGTTCCGCACGCCGTCGAGAGCGGCCGAAGTCTTTATAGAAAAGCTCCATGCGAAGCTCGCCGCCGACAAGTCGCCGGAAGCGGCGCATGCTCAAGACGCATAAAGCGCCCATTGAAAAAGGCATTTGACCCGCCGTGAAGCCGGTCTCTAGGATCAAGCAGAAGCCCTTTCTTTGCGGCGAGAAGGCTCTGCGCCTCCTTGACCGCGCCTTTTCGGACGGAGGCCACGCATGACAGAAACAGTCCATCGCGCTCAGCGTTATCCGCTCTCGCGCCGCCAAGTGATCCAAGGCAGCTGCACGGCCGCCGCCGCAGCGGCGCTCGGCGCAGCCGGCAGAACGCTTGCCGCTGAACGCATGAGCGCTGGCTTTCTTCCGGCGCATGAGCCCATCGGACGCGGCATCGGCGTTCACCCCGGCCGCGTCGTCTGGGCGCGCGACCCTAAGGCTGTCAATTGGAACGACGGCAGCCGTTGGTGGTGGTCGCCGTCGCACTTCAGCGAGCCGGTCATCGCCAAGCTTCTGAACAAATCGCTGCTCGCGCTCGCCGGAGAAGCGCAGCCCCAAGCCGCAAGGGAGGCGCTCCTTCAGGACTTTCACGCCAGAACGGGCCGCAAAGCGCCGCCCCGCAAGCAGGCCAAAGTGGCCATCAAACTCAACATGAACGGCTCAGGCGCCTACAGCGACGCGCTGGACGGCAGAACTCAGGAGAGCTACGGCAGCGCTGTCCTTCTTAAAGCGCTGCTGACCAGCCTCGTCCGCGATGCCGGCTTCAGCGCGCACAATCTCTGCGCCTACGACGCCGGCCGCCTATTCCCTCAGACCATGCAGGACTATTGCAGCGCCGGCATGCTGAAGGGCGTGCAGTTCCGGCACCGCCGTCCCGGCGAGCCCGACGACGCGGCCGCAGACCTGAACGCGCCCCTGCGCTGGTCGGGTCCCGTACATGGCGCACAGAGCTTTCTGCCCCGCTGCGTGACTGAAGCCGACTACCTCATCAATCTGGCCAACCTCAAGGGGCACTGCTACGGCCTGACGCTCTGCGCAAAGAATCACTTCGGCAGCTTCGTCAACGAGTCGCGGGACCGGGCGCCTCAGGCAGCGGGCCTGCACAGCAATGTCTGGAGCGCATCCGCCGGCGACTATTCTGTGCTCGCCGATCTCATTGCCCATCGAGAGCTCGGCGGCAAGACCGTGCTCTATCTTCTTGACGGCCTTCTCACAGCAACGGGAGAAAGCGTCAGCGTCACGCCCGAAGCGGCCCGCTGGTCGATGCCGCCAATGTCGGGCGGCTTCTGCGCGAGCCTCTTCCTCTCGCAGGATCCGGTAGCCATCGACTCCGTCGGCGCAGACTTTCTCACGAGCGAGCCGGAAATGCTTCGCCGAAACAGCGCTCTGCGCGGCAATGCAGGCGTTGAAAACTACCTGCATGAAGCGGCGCTCGCCGGGAACGCGCCCTCTGGAACGCCTTATCAGGACGGATTCGGCAGGCGCGTCGGCAGCCTTGGCGTCCACGACCACTGGGACGGCGCCGAGACCAAGCGCTACGGCAGGAATCTCGGCAGAGCGGAAGGCATCGAGCTCATTGCGCTTCTCTGATGCACGCGGCAGGCAGAAAAGAAACGGGGCGGCGCCCTGCGTTCGACAATGCCGGGCGGCAAGCCCATTTCTGCCGCCTTTCCTGCCCCGCAAGGCGCCAAGATTGAACAGTTCTTCAAGACTTTCCTCGGCAGCCTTTCCGAATGTTGACGGCGGCCATTCAGTCGGGGCGGCGTCAAATTGCCTTTTTTTAGCCCGCTTAAGCGTCTCCAAATATAAGAAAATACGGTTCTCCGCCGGAATGGACGGCCGCACCAGGCCGCGCCGCTTTGCCGGCGATGCAAAGATTGACGCCGCCCCTCTGCACAGGAGCAGAAACCGGCGCAAAGGACACTCATACCGCCATGCACTGCCTCGGCATCGACCTCGGCTCCACCACCATCAAGTACGTGCTTCTCGACGAAGAAAAGCGCGACATCGCCCACGACTACGTCCGACATCAAAGCGCCGTTTCGGCGACGCTTGAAAAGACGCTTGCCGCCCTTGCTGCCCGCTTCCCCGAGCGCGCAGGCGAGGCCGTCAAGGTGCTCTTTTCCGGCTCAGGCGCGCTTCGCCTGGCCGAAGCGCTCGGCGCCGCCTTTGTTCAGGAGGTCGTGGCCGACGCCGTGTTTTTGAAGGCGCGCGAGCCCAACCTTGATGTAGCGGTTGAGCTCGGCGGCGAAGACGCGAAGCTGCTCTACCTCTCGAACGGCGTGGAGCTTCGCATGAACGAAGCGTGTGCAGGCGGCACCGGCGCCTTCATCGATCAGATGGCAAGCCTCCTGCATACGGATGCGCCGGGCCTCAATGCGCTCGCTACCGAAGCAAAGGTCTCTCACCCCATCGCTTCGCGCTGCGGCGTTTTTGCCAAGACCGACGTCGTGTCGCTGCTGAACGCCGGCATTCCGAAGTCGGAAATCGCCCGCTCGGTCTTTGATGCCGTGGCCGAACAGACGATCGGCGGCCTCGCCTGCGGGCGCGCCGTCAAGGGCCGCATTGCCTTCCTCGGCGGACCGCTGTCATTCCTCTCGGAGCTGCGCGCCGCCTTCGAGCGCAAGCTTGACCGTCCGGGCAATGAATTCCTCGCCTTTGACGACGCGCACTTCGCCGTCGCGCACGGCACGGCCCTTGAGGGCTTCAGCGGCGGCGCCGAAGATGCCAAGGCGCGCACCTGGCCCTCGATCGCGGCGTTTCTCGAGACGCTTCGCCGCACGAAGGTCCCGACGGAAGGCGATGCTAATCTGCCGCCGCTTTTCGCCAATGAGGACGAGCGCCGAGAGTTTGAAGCGCGCCATGCCCAGGAAACCGTGAGCCGCATCCGCCTCGAGGACGCCCAGGGCGACCTCTTCCTCGGCGTCGACCTCGGCTCCACGACCGTCAAAGGCGTGGTGACGGATGCCGAAGGCCGCCTCGCCTACAGCTGGTATGAAGGCAACGAGGGCAATCCGCTCGAAAAGCTCTACGCCCGCGTAACGGCGCTCCTTGAAAAGATTCCGCAGGGCGCGCATCTTCGCGCCGCCTGCACCACAGGCTACGGCGCCGAACTCGCGAAGGCCGCGCTTGGCGCGCCCTTCGCCGAGGTTGAAACGCTCGCCCATCAGCGCGCCGCCGTCGCCTTCGACCCGCAGACCAGCTACGTGATCGACATCGGCGGCCAGGACATGAAGTGCCTCGAAGTCCGCAGCGGCCTCATCAGCAGCGTCAAGCTCAATGAAGCCTGCTCTTCGGGCTGCGGCTCGTTCCTGCAGACCTTCGCGCAGCAGCTCAACCTGCCGCTCGCAGACTTCGTGCAGGCGGCACTCCGCTCGAAGAGCCCCTGCGATCTCGGCACGCGCTGCACGGTCTTCATGAATTCCAAGGTGCGTCAGGCGCAGCGCGACGGCGCGCCGATTGAAGACATCGCCGCCGGCCTCTGCCGCTCGATCGTGCGCAACGCGCTCTACAAGGTGCTGCGCATCCATGATGCGGCCGAACTCGGCGAACATGTCGTCGTTCAGGGCGGCACCTTCCTCAACGACGCGGTGCTTCGCGCCTTCGAGCAGCAGATTGGCCGGCAGGTGATCCGACCCGACATCGCAGGTCTCATGGGCGCCTATGGCGCCGCGCTCATCGCTGCCGAGCGCACGACGGCCGATACGCCCGAAATGACGCTCACACCCGAGGCGCTCGATGCGACCCGAGTCGTGCAGCGCGAGTTCCGCTGCAAGGGCTGCGGCAACCACTGCATGCTCAAGATGAACCGCTTCCCCACGGGGCAGAAGTTCTTCAGCGGCAACCGCTGCGACTTTGCCATGAAGTCCGGCGGCCGCGCCAAGAAGAGCGATGCCGGCTTCATCGACTGGAAGCTCGAGCGGCTCTTCGGCGGCGAAGTGCTCGACGAGCGCGATGCGCCGATGGGCGTCATCGGCATCCCGCGCGTGCTCAACATGTACGAGCACTACCCGTACTGGCGTGCACTCTTCACCGAGCTCGGCTTCAGCGTCCGCCTGACGCGCGCCTCCGACCACGGCATCGCTTCGCTCGGCAACGACACCATTCCCTCGCAGACGCTCTGCTTCCCGGCCAAGCTTGCGCACGGCCACATGGCCGAGCTTGCCGCCGCCGGCGTGAAGGACGCCTGGATGCCCTGCATCCCGCGTGAAGGCACGCCCTATAAGGAAGCGGACGGCCGCTTCGCCTGCCCCGTCGTCGGCGGCTACCCCGAAGCGCTGCGGCTCAACGCCGACAAGGCCTTCCCGAATCTGCGCATCCTCACGCCCTTCCTTGACCTCTCAAGCGAAAAGAGCGTCGAGCGCGCGCTCCTTGCCTGCTTCCCGCAGCTTTCGGCCTCGGCCGTTCGCCGCGCCATCAAGGCCGGCGAAAAGGCGCTCGCCGACTATCGCGCCGAGATCGAGCGCAAGGGCGAAGAGATCTGGCGCGCCCATGAAGCGAGCGGCGCGCCGCTCATCGTGCTCGCCGGCCACCCCTATCACCTGGATCCGCTCGTCAATCACGGCATTCCGTCCCTCATCGAATCGATGGGCGCCGCCGTCGTGACGGAGGATGCCGTCGCGCATCTCGCACCCGAGCCTCAGGATCTCGAAGTCGTCAACCAGTGGACTTTCCACAGCCGCCTCTACCGCGCGGCGACGCTCGTTCTTTCAAGCCGCACGGCCGAGCTCGTGCAGCTCGTGAGCTTCGGCTGCGGCCTCGACGCCATCACGTCCGAACAGATCAAGCGCCTCCTCGAGCCCGCCGGCAAGCTCTACACGATGCTTAAGATCGACGAAGGCGACACGCTCGGCGCTGCGCGCATCCGCCTGCGCTCGCTGCTTGCCGCCGTAGAGGACCGCCGCCGCACACGCACGGCAATCCCGATTTCGCTCGTCGAGCACACGGACGAACTCAAGCCTCAGGCGCCTGACATGACGCCCGGCATGACGCTTTATGCCCCGCAGATGGCGCCGATTCACTTCCCCGTGATCGGGGGCGCCATGCGCTCGCTCGGCTGGAACGTGAAGCTGCTCCCTGAAGTTCGTCCCGAAGCGATCGAGCTCGGCCTGCGTCATGTGAACAACGACGCCTGCTACCCGGCCATCGTCGTGATCGGCCAGCTCCTTGACGCGCTCCTTCATGATCCGACCATCGACAAGTCGAAGAGCGCGTTCCTCCTCACGCAGACCTGCGGTCCCTGCCGCGCCACGAATTATCCGAATCTCCTCAAGTGGGCCCTGAAGGATCTGCACTGCGAGGACATTCCGGTCGTCTGCATCGCGGGCGGCCGCATCCAGGGCGCCGAACAGCTCAAGATCGGCATCAAGGGCCTGCACCGCCTCATGATGGCGCTCCTCTACGGCGACATGATGCAGAGGCTCCTGCTGCACGTGCGCGCCTACGAGCTCACGCCGGGAAGCGCTCAGGCGCTCATCCCGAAGTGGACCGAGCGCGGCATCGCTGCGTCGTCGCGAGGAGACGACTCGGCTTTTGCGCGCGACATGAAGGCCATGGTGAAGGACTTCCTCGCCATCCCGATGTCGACGGCAAAGAAGCCCCGCGTAGGCATCGTGGGCGAAATTCTTTTGAAGTACCACCCGACGGCGAACCTGCATATCGTCGACGAAATCCTGGCCGAAGGCGCAGAGCCGCAGCTCGGCGATATGGCGAACTTCTTCCTCTACTGCCTCAACGACCACCTCTATCAGGCGAAGGCCTTCGGCGGCTCGAAGATGAAGGCCGCGGGCGCCTGGCTGACGCTCCAAGCGTTCGAGCGGCTGAGAAAGCCCATGGCTGCAGCGCTCAAGGGCACGGGACTGCCCGGCATTACGACGCTCAAGGAAAGCCTCAAGCTCGTCGACGGCCTGGTCTCCGCCGGTCAGGAAGCAGGCGAAGGCTGGCTTCTCACGGCCGAAATGCTCGACTACATCCGCACCGGCACGGACAACGTCGTCTGCCTGCAGCCTTTCGGCTGCCTGCCGAACCACATCACCGGCAAGGGCGTCATGCGCCGGCTGCGAAGCGACTACCCCGACGCCAATCTCTGCGCCATCGACTTCGAGGCGGGCACATCGCGCTCGAATGTCGCGAACCGCCTGAAGCTCTTCCTCGCGCAGGCGCGCGAGACCTTTGCGAAGAAGAACGGCCTTGAGCCTTCGGCTTCGCAGGCAGAAGGCAGCCGCCATGACGGCAAAGGTCCCGGCGGACACGGGCCTGCCGATGAAGCGCGGCGCATCATCCGGGTCGTGAAGAGCGCTGCGGCAGGCGCCGCCAACGGCGAAGCAGCGCCGGAGGAGCCTCAGGCGGCCTGCACGGAAGCGCCTTTCAGCAAGCCTGCTACGGCAAGCTAGCGAGGCCCCTTCCGGCTTCAGCCTCCAAAGCCCAAGCGAAAAAGGGCCGCCGCATCAGAACGATGCAGCGGCCCTTTCTTTCATTCAACGACGAGGCTCTGCCGCGCCTTCATCGCTCCCCGCCGAAAAAGTCAAGCATTGCCCTGGAGCTCGAGGGCTTTCCGACATAAGCGCCCAAGATGAAAAGAAGCGCCGCCGCCGCAAAGGCCGGCACCACCGGGTGAAAACCCATCAAAGGCAGCTTCGCGATCGTGAGCCAGAAATAGACCGCGAGCCCGCCTATGACGGAGGCAATGGCGCCGGCCGCATTGGCCCGCCGCCAGAAGAGCCCAAACGCCAGCGGCAGCAGAAAGGCCAGCTCCAGTCCGCCGAAGGCCGCCAAGTTGATCCACGCCACAATCGTTGGCGGATTGACGGCAAAAGCCATCGCAAGAAGCCCCAGCAGCAGCGTCGCACCGCGGGAGATGCGCCGAAGCGCTCTTTCATTGCCGGCAAGCTCGGGCTTCGCGCTGAGAAGGAGATCCTTCACAATGGCGGAAGAGGCCGCAATGAGCAGAGAGCTCACCGTCGACATCGTCGCGGCGAGCGGCCCGACGAGCGTAATGCCGGCCGCCCACGAGGGCATGTGCTCGCCGATGAGCTTGGGGATCAGCAGGTCGGTCGAGCCGCCGGGCGAAAGGCCCTCGACGCCTCTCGCCAGAACGCCGAGCGTCGTAAGGCCGATCATGAGAATGCCGCAGACGATCGTGCTCACGACCATGGCCAGATGCAGATCCTTCGTCGTGCGGTAGCTCATGCACCGCACAGCCGACTGCGGCAGACCCGCCGTGCCGAAGCCCACGAGAATCCACGCGGAAAAGAGCAGCGACAGGGGAAGCGCGCCGCCCGCTGTCGGCGAAAGCGCCGTTGATGCGGAAAGCGGCGCATCAGGCGCCGGCAGCCCTGCTGCTGCCGCCTTGGCCATCGCCGCTTCAAGCCCGCCGGCGCTCTCCAGAATGCTCGCGCCGAGCATCGCCATGCCCGCCAGCATCAGCACTGCGCAGACGGCATCGGTCCAAGCCACGGCGCGATAGCCGCCGAAGGCCGTGTAGAAGACGACGAGAAGTCCGAAGAGCGCAAGGCCTGCGACCGGATCAATGCCGGCGGCGCCTGCAAAAATGGCCGCGCCGCCCACAAACTGCCCCATCATCATGGCCGTAAAGAAGACCAGCAGCGCCACGGCACAGAGATTGGCAAGAAGCGGACTCTCGAAGCGGGCGCGAATGAGGTCGACCACGGTGATGGATCCCGTGCGGCGGCTGACGAGCGCAATTTTCTTGCCGATGACGCCCAGAATGAAGAAGCCCGTAATAATCTGCGGCGACGCAAAGACGACCCAGCCGAGGCCGAGCTGCCACGCAACGCCTGGGCCGGAAACAAACGAGCTGACGGAGCCGTAGGTGGCGATGAGGCTCATGGCGAGCACAACGCCCTGCAGACTGCGGCTGCCGAGAAAGTATTCGGCGGCAAAGCTGCTTCCGGAGGCTTCGGCGCCGCCTCGGCGCTTGAGTCGCTCCGCCCAGAGCGCAGCGCCCGCCAGCAAGATGAAGAACAGAAAAGCAGGCGCAAGAAGCGCAACAGCGTGGCTCAGCATGACATTCTCCGTGCAGGCCGAATCATCGGCGAGGCTCGTCGTCGAGCGGGAAATTGCAGCAAACTCGCTTCACGAGACAGATCACCGCAGCCACTGAAAGCAGATAGCCGCCAGGGACGGCAACCCAGAACCAGAGGGGAAAGCCCGCCGCCATGACGGATGATCCGCGAAGCAGAAAAATGGCCAGCCAAAAGAAGATGAAGATCCCCGCTGCGGCTGCGAAAGTGGCCTTGGCCTCGCGATTGGCCGCCGCAAGCTTCTCTCGGTAGCTCATGCCCGCCCCCTCTTCTGAAGGCGCAGCGCGGCCGCACTCGTTGACATCATTCATAAAAGTCTCCTAGCAGACATCGGAAGAGCGAAGCGCCCGCATAGAGCGAGGCTCCGGGAGAAAAAAGCTGGCGGCGGCGCGGCTCCGCCGGACCGCGCCGGCATCAATCGAAGGACTTCGGCTTCGGCGGCGGCAGAATGCCTGCCTTTGCCATGACGCCCTTCAGCAGAAGCAGATCCTCCCATGCCACAGCCTTGGCATCGGGAGAGCGCAGCAGGTAGGACGGGTGATACGTCGCCACGGCCGGAATGACGAGGCCGGCCTCGCGAACCTCATGAACGCGTCCGCGGATGCTCCGCATCGACTGCCCGGGTCTGAGGCCGGCAAACGTCTGCGCGGCAAATCGTCCCATGAGCAGCATCGCCTTCGGCTTCAGCAGCTCGATCTGCCGGCGCAGATAGTGCGTGCAGCAGACGATCTCCTCGGGCTGCGGATCGCGGTTGCCGGGCGGCCGGCACTTGAGAACATTGACGATGACGGCATCTTGCCGGCGGACGATGTTGAGGGCGTCAAGCATGGAGGTGAGGAGCTTGCCGGACTTGCCGACGAAGGGAATGCCCTGCAGATCCTCTTCGCCGCCCGGCGCTTCGCCGACAATCACCAAGCCGGGGCCTGGCCGGCCCTCGGCAAAGACGACGTTCTGCCGCGTCTTGGCCATCGAGCAGCAGGTACAGCCGAGCGCCAGCTTCTCGAGCGCATCCCAGTCGGCGCTTCGAATCTGATCGGCAAGCGCCGGCGGCATCAGTGCCGACGGCGCCGGCGTCTGACTCCGGACCTGCGGCGACACTGCCGGCGCCGCCTGCACGAGCGGCCCACGCTGAGGGACAGGCGCGCCCGGCTGCGGCGCCGGAGCCGCAGGCCGCGCAGCAGCTTGGCGGGGCGCCGCCGAAGCCGCCTTCGGCGCCGGTTGGAGCAGCGGATCAGCCAGCGGATCGGGCGTTTCCCTCAAAAGCCAGTAGGGACCGATCTCCATTGCATTCCAGACTTCAATGCGGGCACGGCGGATGGCCTCTTCCGAGGGCGGGACGCTGTCGCGGGGAGCATTCGTCATGCCTCCACCTCCTTGATGGCGCGCTGGCGCGCATTGCACTGAAAAAGCGCTTCGCCCGGCTGAGGTAGCGAGGCCTGATGGAGATCCAAGCGCATCAGCAGCGCATCAATGCGCTTTCCCTCCACAAGATAGTAGCCGCGGCGCCGCCCGACAGGCTCGAATCCCGCCTTGCGGTAGAGGCCGATTGCAGGCTCATTGTCCGAGCGCACCTCAAGATGGATGCAGACAAAGCCCTCGGCTTTGGCGCGGGACGCGATTTCGAGAAGCAGCGCTGTTCCGAGGCCGCGGCGCTGAAGCGCCGGCCTGACGCCGAAAATGAGAAGTTCCGTCTCGTCAAGCACCGGCATCATCACCGCCCAGGCAGCGATGCTCGCACGGTCGGCCTCATCGACAAGCGCCCAGCCCGGACGCTTCGCTCTGAAGGCGTCCTCAAAGTCGCCGAGCGACCAGGGCGTCGCCTCTGCCGCCGCCTCCAGCGCCGCAAGCTGCGGCGCGTCTTCCGGGACAAGGGCTCGCAGAGCCAGCGCCGACATCAGAGGCGCTCTCCGCGAGCGCGTTCGGCCATCGTCAGCGCCACGCGGTCGCGTACATAGATGGGAGCGGCGAGCTCCGGAATGAGCGTGCCGCCATTGGCGGCCATCAGCGCAGCAATGCGCGCGATTTCTTCAGGCGCTGCATGGAAGTTGCCGTCAAAGCGCACGCCTTCCGGCACTTTTGCCAGATCGGGATAGGCGGCAGGCGCGCTGCCGACCGCGAGCGCGGCGCCGTGCTGAGCAATGTACTCGCCCGCTTCAGCGGGCTTCACGAGCACCGGACCGTCGACGGGCACGAGGCGCGCGGAATCGAGCCCGCCCTCCGGCACGGCATAGACCGCGGCATAGCATTCGTGCATGCGGGCGTCATTTACCGCTGCCACGCGCTCGCCTGGCTTGAGACCCGCCCGGCGGGCCGCTGCCTGCGCAAGCGCTTCCAGGTTCGGCACGGGGGCCGTCTTGACGCCGAGCGCCCAGGCAATGCCCTGCGCCGTTCCGCACGCCACGCGCAGTCCGGTAAAGGAGCCGGGGCCTGCGCCGAATGCGGCCAGTCCGATGGAAGCCTTTGATTCGCCCGCCTGTGCAAGCGCCTCGTCAATGAGCGAGAGAATCCGCTCGGCGTGGCGGCTCCCTGCATGTTCGACGCAGCTCGCGAGAATGCGCCCGCCGCGCCAGAGCGCAGCCGCGCAGTCCTCCTGCGCCGTATCGATCGCAAGAACGAGAAGGTCGGAAGAGCTCGTCATTGATGTTGCCTCAAGTCGCCGGCTGACCGGCAAAAATACGGAATCGAGCCGTGCGCCGGCCGATGCCGGCGATGCTCTTGATGGAAAGTGAGGTCATTGTATCGGCGGCGGCGGCCTCCCGCCCCAGCCGAGCGGCCTAGCGGGCCTCCCGTCTTCAAGGTCCGCCGCACAGTCCGCCGATCCGATGCGCCTTTCCTGAAGCAAAAAGGCCCGCCGCCAGGAGGCGGAAGGCCTAAAAAATCAGAGGGCGCAGCAGCGCTCAAAACCGAAGCGGACTGTCACTCTGCAGCGTCTTTGTCCCCTGCAGGCTTCTTTGCGCCGGCGCTCGACGCCGGATAGGCGGCTGCGCCGTGGGCGCAGTACTTCGACGCATATTCCATATGCACTTCGAGAATCTGTTCGCGCATGAGGCGCCTGTCCTCGCTCTTCATGCGGCGCCCGTAGCGATGGCCGCGCAGATGGTCGTCGCGAGCCGCCTTGAGCTCCGCCGGATCGACGCTGTATCGGCGGCGCAGCGCTTCGCGGTCGCTCTCGGAAAGAAAGTCCTCCATGGCCTTTCGATCCGCCTTCGACATTTCGCGCCAGTGCGAAGACTTGGTGACGTCGTCCAGATAAGGCCAAAGCTTGGCGCGCTCCTGAGCAGACATCTGACTCCAAAATCGAATGCATGGCTCGCCGTTGGGCGCGCCGCAAGTTTCGCTCGCCTGCGGGGCGAGTCCGCCGAGCGCGTCTTCTGCCGTCCATCCGGCAGCGCTGGCGGCGCCGGCTGCACAGCAGCAGGCGAGGGAAGCGAGAACGCGCCCGGCGTTCTTAATTGCGCATTGGTTCATAAGCATGCAGAAGACTGCGAGCAGAAAAGGCATCTGCTGCCGTCCTGCACGCACAGGGCCGGCGCAGAAGCTCCCTCTGCGGGCTTCTCTCCATCATTGACTTGCTTTTGACTATAGCAAGCGCCCTTCGGCATGCGACGCTCGAAGCCTCCTGAAAATGTTGCAAGCAGTATCGATGCAAAGAAGCCGATGAGGCATGAGGCCGGCGAGGTCCCGGCGGCCGATGCGACATTTTCAGTCGCAAAAAGCGATGCTCTCATCTTTCCAACATGCCGCATTCCCGTCTCTTGCTGCCGATGAAAAGCATTTGTTTTTCAGGGATTCCCTAGTGTGTTGTCCGGCTCTCTGACGCGGACTTGCCGTGCTTTTGCGCTAAGATGAAGTAACCGCCTGAAGTTGTAACGCTCTGTAGAAGAGCCGTGACAAGACGGCCTGCCGCCGTCACAATGCATTGCATTGCTGCGGCCGGTTCGCCCGCCGCCTCCCTGGGGAGGCAGACTTCCAGCGTCCGCCCGCTTTTTTCGGCTCGGCGCCCCTTGCGCCCGCATCGCAAACGGCTGGCGCGCCGGCGACTTTCCTTTCTCCGATAGGAGCCTATTCCGATGGCTGCTGAACGCACTCCCAAGATTCTCGTCGTGGACGATGATCCGCGCCTTCGCGACCTGCTTCGCCGCTACCTCGGCGAAAACGGCTTTCAGGTTCTCGCCTGCGAGAACGGCCAGGCCATGGACCGCCTCTGGGTCCGCGAGCATTTTGATGCGCTCATCCTCGACCTCATGATGCCGGGCGAGGACGGACTGCACATCCTGCGCCGCCTGCGCGCGCAGAAGGACATGACGCCGGTGATCATGCTCACGGCCAAAGGCGAGGACGTCGACCGCATCGTAGGCCTCGAGCTCGGCGCTGACGACTACATTCCGAAGCCCTTCAATCCGCGCGAGCTGCTGGCGCGCATCCATGCCGTGCTGCGCCGCCGTCCGGCGGCAGACGCGCCGGGCGCGCCTTCAATGGGCAACGAAATCGTGAAGTTCGGCGACTTCGAACTCAACCTCGGCACGCGCGTTCTGAAGAAGAACGGCGAGCCTGTGCCGCTCACCACCGGCGAATTCGCCGTGCTCAAGGCCTTCGCCCGCCACCCGCGTCAGCCGCTCTCCCGCGACAAGCTGATGGAGATGGCGCGCGGCCGCGAGTACGAAGCTTTCGACCGCTCGCTCGACGTGCAGGTTTCCCGCCTGAGAAAGCTGATCGAGCCGGATCCCTCGAAGCCGCGCTATCTGCAGACGGTCTGGGGCCTCGGCTACGTCTTCATTCCGGACGGCACGAAGCACGAAAACGGCAAGTAGCGCTTCGCCTTCTCTACGCTTCTGCCGCCGCTTGGGAGGAGCGCCGCCGCGGCTGCGCTGCCGGCCGGCCCGCTCCTCCTGCGGCATTCACCGCCTGACTGCAGCGCAGCCGCCTGCGCGCTTTCGGCCGCATACGCCGCCCCGAACGGGGCCATACAACCTTGTCCTGGATCGCCCAATTCAAGACGCGCCGCCCGAGCCTCTTCTGGCGCACGTTCCTCCTTCTCTGCGGCCTCATCTTCTTCTCGGTGATCGGCTGGCTGCAGAGCTTTCGCGTGCTCTCCGAACTGCCTTACTCGCAAGGCATCGCTCAGCACATCGTCTCCACCGTCAACCTCACGAAGTACGCCCTCGTCACAGCCGATCCGCTCTACCGGATGGACCTGCTGAAGGTGCTTGCGGCGCGCGAAGGCGTCCTCATTTCGCCGCGCGACGAGACGGACAAAGTCGTCCGCATTCCCTCCGAAGGGTTCAACGGCCTGATCGATCAGCTCGTGAAGACTTCGCTCGGCCCCGAGACCGTTCTCGCCGTGAACGTCAACGGCAATGAAGGCCTCTGGGTGTCATTCGACATCGAGGGCGACAACTATTGGCTGCAGACGCGCGACAACGTGCTCGATCCGCCCTACGGCACCACCTGGCTCTGGTGGGCGCTTGCGGCCGGACTGGCATCGCTCTTCGGCGCCACGCTTCTCACTCGTCATGTGGTCCGCCCGCTCGCCCGGCTTTCGCTCTTTGCGAAGCAGCTCGGCGAAGGCCGCAGTCCCGATCCGCTCCCCGAAGATGCCTCGACCGCTGAAATTCAGGCTGTGAACATGAGCTTCAACCGCATGGTGCAGGATCTGCGCCGCATTGAAGCCGACCGCGAGCTGCTCCTCGCGGGCGTTTCGCACGACCTGCGCACGCCGATCACGCGCCTGCGCCTTGAGGTCGAGCTCGCCAATCTGCCTGAAGACTCCCGCTCAGCCATGGTGAGCGACCTCGAGCAGATGGAAAACATCGTCAATCAGTTCCTCGCCTATGCCCGCGGCACGTCCGAGGACCAAGTGATGGTGAACTTCGGCGAAGCCATCCACGGCGCCATCGCCAATGCGCGCATCGAGCAGGATTCGAGCGTCGAGCTCTCTGTGGGGATCGAGCCGGATCTCTTCGTCATGGCGCATCCGCTCGAGCTCAGCCGAGCCATTCAAAACCTCATTACGAACGCCATGCGCTACGGGCGCAGCGACGACGGCAAGCTTCGGCTTTCGCTCCAACTCAAGAAGAGCGCGGACGGCCGAAGCGCCATCCTGGCCGTCGCCGACGAGGGCAAGGGGCTGCCCGCCAATGAGCGCGAGCGCGTGATGCGCCCCTTCGAGCGCGGCGAATCGGCCCGCAGCGGCGTCACGGGCTCGGGACTCGGCCTCGCGATCGTCGACCGCATCGTCCGCCGCTCCGGCGGCTCGGTGCAGCTTGGCGACGCCGAGCCGCACGGCCTTCTCGTGAACGTCACCTTCCCGATCCTGCAGCCTGCTGATCTGAAAAAAGCGCTCAAGGCGCAGGACAAAGCGGCGGAAAAGCTGGAAAAGGAAGCCATGAAGAAGCCGCCGGTCCAGCCGTCAGCGCAGGAGGACGGCAGCGCGAAGTAGCGCTTTTTCAAGCCCTTCAACGAAAGCGGCGCCGCGCATGTTCATCAGCGCGGCGCCGTTTTTTTTTTCTGTTGTCCAGCTTAGAGCGGCGCTTTGGCGAGCAGCACGACGGCCTGCGCCATCATGCCTTCCTCGCGGCCGACCGCATCCATCCTTTCGTTCGTCTTCGCCTTGATGTTGACGTTTTCAAGCGCCGTGCCGAGCGCCTTCGCCACCGATGCCCGAATGGCCGGCATGTGAGGGCCGATCTTCGGGCGCTCGGCGACGATCGTGGCGTCGCAGTTGACGACCGTCCAGCCCTTCTGATGCGCAAGCTTCACCACCGCCTCAAGCAGCAGGCGGCTGTCCGCGCCCTTCCACTTCGGATCCGACGGCGGAAAGTGCTGTCCGATGTCGCCGAGCGCCGCGGCGCCGAGGACGGCATCGGTAATGGCATGCAGCAGCACGTCGGCGTCTGAATGCCCGTCAAGGCCCTTTTCAAAAGGAATTTCCACGCCGCCGAGAATAAGGGGACGGCCGGCGACCAGGCGGTGCGAATCGTAGCCTTGTCCCACGCGAAGAGGAACCACGGAAGCATCTCCAAGAAGAAGCCGAGCGACAACTTCATCGCCAGGCCGAGTGACTTTGATGTTGGTGGCGCGCCCCGGCACAACCTTCACCGACAGGCCGAGCCGCTCGACGGCGCTCGCCTCGTCGGTGATGCCGTCAAGCGGCCCAGAAAGCGCCTCTGCAAGCGTGCCGGCTCGGAAGAGCTGCGGCGTCGCCGCCCGCCAAAGATTCTTGCGCGGCACCGTCTCGAGAACGCGCCGGGCATCATCGGTGCGCTTCACGGTATCGGCCATTTCGACGGCGAGGAGCCCCCCGGCAGCGCGGTCGTCGGAAAGCACCTCGTCGATAAGGCGGCCGATTTCAGAAGCCTTCACGCAGGGACGCGCCGCATCGTGCACCAGCACCCAGGCGTCCGGCGGCAATCCGGCCGCTGCAAGGCCGTTCATTACGGTTTCCGCGCGCTCCGCCCCGCCGTCCCGCAGCACCGTCACGCGATCGGGAAATGCCTTGGCCGCCTCGTCGATGTAGGGGTCGTCCGGACTCACCACGACGAAGATTTTCCCGATGCGCTCAACGCGGCGCAGCGCGCGCACGGTCTGCACGAGCATCGGCGCGCCAGAAATCTCGAGATACTGCTTCGGACGCCCGAGTCCCATGCGGGTGCCGACGCCGGCCGCGCAGACGAGCGCAGCAATGACGGGAGACCGGCTCTGCTCATCATCCATAACGGAACTCCTTCTTGCCTAGACTGCCCGAAAGTGTAGCGGCTCGAGCTCCTGCAGCGGCTGCAGCAAATGACATCCGGCTGCGCAGAGCAAAGCACGCCGCGCAGATGCAGAAAGGGCCTCCCTTGCGGGAAGCCCTTTGAACGCATTCAGACGCCCTGCAGAGCGTTAGAAGCGATAGACCATCTGCGTGCCGAGGAGATAGGCGTCAAGCTTGCGGAAGCGACCGGCCTTCTTCCCATCCCCGTCTGCTGACGAATAGAGATCGCGCTCATGAACGCCGTGCAGATGCGCAAACGAGATGTCCCACTGCAGATTATCGAGCAGCTTGAAGGACGAGCCCACGGCAAACCACCAGCGGTCGGCGTCCGGAATGATGGCCGTGCGGTATTGGGGCTTCGAGATCGGGGACGTTTCATAAGCAACGCCGCCGCGAAGCGTCCACCAGTCCGTCAGGCGGAGGTCCGCGCCGAGCGAGCCCAGATACGTGTCCTTCCATTTATTCGGAATCTGCGCTTTGAGCTGGCCGTTGCTCGTGATCTTGAGTTCGTCAAAGCTCGACCAGTCCGCCCAGCGGAACGAGGCGTAAAGGCTCAAGAGATCGTTGACGTCCCAAGCGGCCGACACCAAGGCCCAGGCCGGCGCCGACACGGTAGCTTCGCCCGGAGTGGTGCCCAGGCTTACAAATGGCAATAGCTTATCAGGCAGCCCTTCAGGAGAACTAAGCGTCAGATCGCCCTTGGCGTTGTGCTCAACCTCGGAGCGATACGAAACGCCAAAGCGCAGGTTGTCGAGCGGCTTCCACATGAGGCCGACATTCCAGCCCCAGGCCCAGCTGTCTGCATCAATTTCTGATTTGACGGAGCCTCCTAGGGCGGGTTGTCTAATCGTCAGGTCAGCCGATTCATACTGCACCGAAATGCCGGCGCCGAAGCTCAGCCTCTCCGTGAGCTTCCAAGCGAAATTCGGATTGAAGTCAAACGTCAGAATCGTGGCGGAAATGCCGCGCTGATTCTGCGACCAGTCGTCGGCGTATTCCGTGCCCATGCCGAACGGCACCGTGAGCGCCAGACCCACCCACATGTCGTCGTTGATCTGGTGCGAGATGTAGCCGTGAGGAATGGCCTGCGACTTGAGGCGGCCGTTTTCCCTTTCGCCGTTGACGCCGGCATAGTCGAGATTGAGGCCGATGCCGACAACGCCCGCCTGGATCATCGTTCCCGGATGGAGCACCATCGTGGCGGGGTTGTAGTAGACGCCGGAAATGTCCGTGCCGTCAACGCCGACGCCGGCATAGGCGCGGCCCATAGAGCCGGCGGATTGTTCGGTGAGCATGAAGCCGGCGGCATGAGCCGTTCCGGCCAGAGCGCCGGCAACGGCAATGGCGCCTGCGGCAAGCTTCAGAGTGGTGTTCACGAAAAGGTTCTCCAAAATTCGAGAGCATCCCTGCCCGGCAGCATTGCATGAATGCTGGGAGCGGCGCGTTTACAGATGCGCCGCTTCACGACTGACCTCCTGGAGATCACTCGGCAGAAGACGGAATTCTGTTGATTGAGGAATTCAGGCGCCAAGAATGACACAAAATTTACGCGCCATCACCTAAAAGCCAACGGCTTAGCGCTGATGAGGTAGCAGATTCCTCTCAGCCCTAAGCGCGCAGAACCCTTTCCGGAGCGCATGCGGCTTCGGCATGCAAAACTGTATCTGCAAAGGCGCTAAGCCTCAGCTTCAGCCGTCTCCATCAGAGGATCGTCATTGGAGTAGAGGAAGAGCACGAGCAGATCGCCGAGCGTCTTTCCTGCCGGAAGCGCGCTGCGCTGCGCGACAGCCGACTCTTCGCAGGCGCTCATGCCGGCATGACGGCACAAAGAGGCCGTATAGAGATTCATGGCCATGGCAAGCGTCGGCTGCATATGCAGCTGCTTCAGAAGCCCCTTCAAAAGGGCTGCATCCTCCTCCCAAACGCTTCTCGGCGCCGGGACGCCGGCAGATGCCGTCAGCTCGCCCGGCTCGCTTTTCGCAAAGCGCTCTCCCGCCGTCGGCCACGTGCGGTCGGCGTAATCGCTTGCGAGCTGAGAGATCACCCTGTCCTCAACGCAGTCCTGGACATGAATGCAACGCGCAAGCTCTCTCAAGCGCGTTGCGTAGCGTTCGCACCGGTAGTCTCTCAGCATCTCGAAGCCCTCCTGATGTTGCACGAGGAGATCCTCGAATTCAATCCTACGCTCCGTCGTCGAAGTGCGGGTAAACATTTTCAATTCTGCTTCATTGCGCAGGAATCTCCGCCGGCCTTGCACCTGCCGTCTCGCCCTGGACTGACCGAGATTTCTCTTGCATTTCACGCCGTGTGGCAGAATGTGAAAGCCTTGCCGGCAGGCTTTTCCGCCCTGACGGAGAGGCAGCAGCAGACCGTCGGGCGCCACAGCGAGCGCAGGCGGGCTTCGGCGCTGTCTCTATTTTCTGCCGGCAATTTTTCTTCTCTTCGCTCCGCCCATTCCATGCCGAACTCTGCAGCCCCCGCCGCGACGCTTCCGCCGCTCTTTTCCGCCGACCTTGCCAAGTACGGTCCGGGAGACCGGCACCGCCTGTCGCTTGCGGGCGCAGCCAGCGACGCCGCCGCGCTCGCGCAGGCGGGCCTCGCCGCCAAAAAGCGCGGCGAGCGCTTCCTCGTCATTTGCGCCGACCCGGCCGACGTGCCGAGGCTTGCCGCAGAGATGAAGTGGTTTGAGCCTTCGCTCGACGTGCGGCCGCTGCCCGACTGGGAGACGCTGCCGTATGACGTGCTCTCGCCGCAGGAGGATCTCGTTTCCGAACGCCTGGAGACGCTCTACCGGCTTACGGCCCCCTCGGGCGGCGCCGACGTGCTCCTCGCCTCTGCCGCCACGGCCGCGCAGCGCCTGGCGCCCGTGTCCTATGTCGGCGGCAGCACGTTCTTCTTCCGCAAAGGCGAGGAAATTCCCATGTCCTCGCTGCAGGAGAACCTGGCCAAGGCGGGCTATGCGCATGTCAAGCAGGTGCTTGCCGCCGGCGAATTCGCTGTTCGCGGCAGCATCGTCGACGTCTTCCCGATGGGCTCGGACAGACCCTTCCGCCTGGACCTCTTTGATGAAGAGATCGACTCCATCCGCTGGTTTGACGTCGAGACGCAGCGCTCGATGGAAGCCGTCGATGAAATCCGGCTGCTCCCCGGCCACGAATTTCCGGCCGACGCTGACGCGCTCGCCGCCTTCCGGCAGCGCTGGCGCGTGCGCTTCCCGGGCGACCCGAAGAAGAGCCTCGTCTACAAGGACGCAGAGCAGGGCATTCTGTCGCCCGGCATTGAATACTATCTGCCGCTCTTTTTCGACGAGACGGCAACGCTCGCAGACTATCTTCCCGCTTCCGCCAAGGTCATACTCCTCGGCGACGTCGAAGCGGCCCTGCAGGCCTTCATGCGCGACACCGCCTCGCGCGAAAAAGTGCTCGCATCTGATGCGGCGCGCCCGCCCCTGACCCCTGAAGAGCTCTGGCAGAACCCCGAGGAGTTCTTCAAGAGCCTGTCCAAATTCGCACGCTTCTCCGTCGCGCGCTCGCCTGACGAGCGCCACGAGGCGCTCCTGAAGGGCGTCGACGTCGATCGGAAAAGCAAGAATCCCGTGGGCAAGCTCGTCGACTATGCGGCTGTCCGCAAGGCCTGCGGCGAAAGAGTTCTCATCGTCGCCTCCTCGCCCGGCCGCGAAGAGACCATGTCGGAGCTCTTCCGCGCCGGCGGCCTGAAGTTCGCCGAATACGACAGCTGGCCGGACTTTCTTGCGCGCTCGACCGAACCCGGCGCCTATCCCGTCGGCATCACGTCGGGGCCGCTCTATCAGGGCGCCGTCTTCGATCCGCCCGGCATCGTCGTCCTCACGGAGTCGGAGCTCTACGCTTCAAGTCCGCGCCGCCAGCGGCTTCGCCGCGTCAAGCATGCGAGCTCGCTCGAGATGATGGTGCGCGACGTGGCCGAACTCAAGATCGGCGACGCCGTCGTGCATGTCGACCACGGCATCGGCCGCTACCGCGGGCTGGTCAAGATGGATACGCCCGAAGGCGAAGCAGAGTTTCTGGAGATTGAATACAAGAACAACGCCAAGCTCTTCGTGCCGATCACGAGCCTGCAGCTCATCAGCCGCTATGCCGGCGCCGATCCGGCGCATGCGCCGCTGCATCAGCTCGGGCGCGGCGACTGGGAGAAGGCGCGCCGCAAGGCGGCCGAAGAGGTGCGCGACACGGCCGCCGAGCTTCTGCAGCTCTATGCGCTTCGCAAGACGCGCGAAGGCATGAAGTTCCAGGTGAACCCGGCGGACTACGAACTCTTCAAGCAGGGCTTCCCCTTTGAAGAAACGCCCGACCAGACCGCCGCCATTGAAGCAGTGATCAAAGATATGACCGAAGGGAAGTCGATGGACCGCCTCGTCTGCGGCGACGTCGGCTTCGGCAAGACGGAAGTGGCGCTGCGAGCCGCCTTCGTCGCCGTCATGAGCGGCCGTCAGGTGGCCGTGCTCTGCCCGACGACGCTTCTCGCCGAGCAGCATGCCGCAACTTTCCGCGACCGATTTGCCGACTGGCCCGTCACGGTGACGGAGCTCTCGCGCTTTCGCACCGGCAAGGAAACGAAGAAGGCGATCGAAGGCATCGCCGACGGCTCGGTCGACATCGTCATCGGCACGCATAAGCTCCTCTCGGACAAGGTGAGCTTCAAGAATCTCGGCCTCGTCGTGATCGACGAAGAGCACCGCTTCGGCGTGCGCCAAAAGGAAATGCTGCGCCGCATCCGCGCCGAAGTGGACGTGCTGACGCTGACCGCCACGCCGATCCCGCGCACGCTCTCGATGAGCCTTGAAGGCATCCGCGACTTCTCCGTCATTGCGACAGCGCCGGAGCGGCGCCTCGCCGTCAAGACCTTCGTCATGGGCGAACAGGACGGCATCATCCGCGAAGCGATCCTGCGAGAGCTCAAGCGCGGCGGCCAGGTCTACTTCGTGCACAACGAAGTCGAAACGATCGAAAACCGCCGCGAGCGCCTCGCGAAGCTCGTGCCGGAAGCGCGCATCGTGGTCGCTCACGGCCAAATGCGCGAGCGCGAGCTTGAACACGTCATGCGCGAGTTCTATCAGCAGCGCTTCAACGTGCTCCTCTGCACGACGATCATCGAAACGGGCATTGACATCCCCAGCGCCAACACCATCATCATCGAGCGCGCAGACCGCTTCGGCCTCGCGCAGCTCCATCAGCTCCGCGGCCGCGTCGGCCGCTCGCACCATCAGGCCTACGCCTACCTGCTGACGCCGCCTGACGGCGCCTTCACCAAGGATGCGCAGAAGCGCCTTGACGCCATTCAGTCGCTTGAAGAGCTCGGCTCGGGCTTCTACCTCGCCATGCACGATCTGGAGATCCGCGGCGCCGGCGAAGTCCTGGGCGAGCATCAGTCTGGCGAAATCGCCGAAGTGGGCTATGAGCTCTACAACCGCATGCTCATGCAGGCCGTGAAGTCGCTCAAGCGCGGCGAAGCGCCCTCATTCGAAAGCCCGCTCGCGAGCACGGCCGACATCAGCCTCTCTGCGCCGGCGCTCCTGCCGTCGAGCTACGTCTCGGATGTTTCGCAGCGCCTGGCCTACTACAAGGAGCTCGCAAGCGCTGAAGACCGCCTGCAGCTCGAGCGCACGACGGAAGCGCTCGTCGACTGCTACGGCAAGCTCCCCGATGCGGCGAAGCGCCTCATCGACATTCACCGCCTGCGCATCAAGTGCGAAGCCATCGGCATCCGAAAGATCGATGCGTCGCCCACAGCCATCGCCGTCACATTCGACCCGCATGCCGACATCGAGCCCATGAAGCTCATCGGCTTCCTGCAGCGGCAGAAGGAGGCCAAGATGACGGGGCCCGAGCGCCTTCGCATCGCCGTCTCCACCAAAGACGCCGAAGCGCGCGTGCGGTTCCTTGAAGACATGATTGCGCAGCTGTCGCCCTCGCCTAAGGACGAGAGCGCCAAGAAGGCGCCTGCCGCCGCGGCGGAGCCAGCACCGGCGTCGAAGCCCGGCAAGGCAAAGGACCGCACGCAGGCCCGCAAGGCGCGCTGACTGCAGGACGGCCTGACCTTTCCGCCAGGCCGTCCTATCCATCCAGAGCAGCGGCTATGCCTTCTCGCCTGCGCTCGGCTCCCGGCTCAGAAGCTGCCGCTGCAGGCGACTTTCGGCGCTTTCCGCCATGAATGAAAAAGGCTGCATCGCTTGAAAGCAATGCAGCCTTTCTTCATGCCCTCCCGACGGGAGAGCATCCGATCAGACGATCAGATTAGAAGTAGTGAGCCATGCCGAACACAACTTCCGTCTGGTTAGGCTTGGTCTCCTTGCCAGCGCCCTGATCGAGCTTGTCCTGCATGTAGCCGGCGCCGCCATAGACCACCGTGCGCTTGCTGAGGTTGTAGCTGTAGCCGAGGCCGACCATCCAGCGGGTGATGTCCATGTCAACCGTAGCGTCCGACTTCTTGGCCGTATCCGAACTGCCGTCCATGTAGCCGACAGCCGCCTGCAGCGTGCCGCCGAAGAGAGGCGCCGTGGCGCCGAGAGACACGGACCACGTATCCCAATAGCCCTTGTTCTGATCGTCGAGCGACTTATAGCCGCTGCCGAAGTCGTTCAGCTGGCCGTTCTTGACGTAGGCCGCAGCGACATAGGGCTTCACAAAGCCGAAGTCGTAGTTGCCGCCGACGACGACACGGACCGTGTCCTTAATGTTGTCGCCGACTACTTTTTCCGGACCGCTCTGATTATTGACGCTGTCCACCACTGCGGCGAGGTTGAGGCCGCCGAGTTCATACGTAGCAGCGAGGCCGTAGTAGCGGTCGGTCGTCGCCTTGCCCTCTTCATGGGTGTATCCGTTGGTCTCGTCTTCAGTGTTATTCGCGCCGAAGGAATACTGGCCCGTCACCTGGAAGCCGCCGAAGCTCGGCGTGCGGTACGTCACCATGTTGTCCCAGCGCGGGGCAAAGCCAGCGCCCCAGAGCATGTTCATGTTGCCGATGTCGCCGAGGCCCGTGCCGAACGGCGTGAACGTGCCGCCGACGCCGAAGGAGCCGGCATCCATCTCAAGCTGAGCCACGCGGCCGAAGGCGATCGTGCCGAACTTGTCGGAAACGAGCTGCAGCGTCGCTTCGCGGTCGAAGATCTTCCCGGACGTGCTGAGATCGCCGGTGTCAGGCTTAAAGCCGTTTTCGAGCACAAACTTGGCGCTCCAGCCATTGCCGAGCTCTTCCGAGCCCGTCAGGCCAAAGCGGCTGCCTGTGTAGTTGCCGGAGCTCATCGTCAGGCTGTCCGTCGCATCCTGACCCTGAACGTCCTGATCAACATGCGTGTACATCAGGCCGAGGTCGACGCGGCCATAGATCTGAACATCCGCAGCGCAGGCAGCGCCGCCGAAAGCGGCCAGAATCGCAGCCGCAGCAAGAGTCTTTTTAAACATCTGAGAACCTCCATCCGCTTGCACGGATCGATGGAAAAAAGTGCAAGAGCTCACAGCGGATGCGCCGCCTGTCTCTCCATTGCCCGATTCAGTCTATGAGGCTGCGCCCTGCAGTTCCTGAACTAAATTCCCTAGGGAAAACCGGCATCAGTAAAAAATTCTTGCTTTCGCTTTGCGCAAAAGAGTCCGAACTGCAAAGTCAACACATTGAAAATCTTTGAATATTCAAAGAAAAATCCCAGCATTCAGCTTTCCGTCCCTCCGCACAGAAAACGGCATCTTTTCTTCCTCTGTCTTCAGATGCTGTTGCGTGGACAGAACAGTTTTTCCCAAGCATCACCCTTTTGCGCAGCTTTTTTTGCTGAGATCCCAGCGTTGCAGGATCGATCAGCCCGCCGGCGTCACGCCGAAGTCAACTTCATCGACAGAAGAGATTTTTTGCCTGTTTTGTCTAAATCCCAAAAGCCAGGCTGCCGAAATCTTCTAGTCTCAAAGACAGCGATTGCACCATTTGACCGAGTCCTCTGCGACCACAGGACGCCCTCAAAGACAACCCGCAGGATTCCCCCGCATTCATGCGGAGGCCAATCACGATGAAAGGAGAATCACTATGACCGCTCTGACGCGCCGAGCTTGGCTGAAATCCGCCGCCGCAGGCACTGCTCTCTTGGCGGGCGCACGCGCTGCCAGCGCTGCGCCCATCGAACCGATGCCTGCCCGATGGGATGAAGCTTTTGACATTGTCGTCATCGGCTCAGGCTTTGCCGGACTGGCTGCCGCCATCGAGGCCCGCAAGGCCGGCGCATCCGTCTGCGTGCTTGAAAAGATGAGGGCCATCGGCGGCAATTCCGCCATCAACGGCGGCATCATGGGCGTGCCTCGGTCTCCGATGCAGATCAAGCAGGGCTACAAGGACTCCCCAGAACTCATGGCGGAAGACATGCTGCGAGAGGGCGCAGGCCTCAACCATCCGGAAAAAGTCCTCTATATGTGCCAGCAGGCGCTGCCGACGTGGGAGTGGACCGTCAAGGAGCTTGGCGTCGAATGGGTGCAGGAGCGCGTTTCGCAGGAAGGCGGCCATTCGGTGCCGCGCTGCGCCATTCTCGTCGGCGGCTCCGGCTCCCAAATCGTCAACAAGGAAGCGGCCAAGCTCGCTCAATTGGGCGTGAAGCCTCGCACCCGCACGTACCTTGAGCGCATCATTCGCGATGCCGACGGCCGAGTCAAAGGCGTTCAGGTTCGCGAAGGCTATCGCTTCCCGGACCCGAAGTCCGGCCGCGTCAAGTACATCTGCGCGAAGAAAGCCGTCATCCTCTGCCACGGCGGCTTCGGCGCCGACGTCGCCTTCCGTCAGATCCAGGACCCCAAGCTCACCGAAAAGCTCGGCACGACCAATCAGCCCGGCGCCACGTCTGAAGTCTGGCGCGAGGCCGCACGCATCGGCTGCCATATGATTCAGACCGACTGGATTCAGTGCGCTCCCTGGAGCTCGCCCAAAGAAAAGGGCATGGGCATTGCACTTTTCTTCGCTCAGGGGGCCGCCGCCATGTACGGCGTTTGGGTTGAAGACAAGGGCGGCACGCGCTTCGTAAACGAACTGGCCAACCGCAAAGTCCGCGCCGACGCCATCATGGGCTACCTGAACAAGGGCGGCCATTGCTATGCAGTGGCCGATGCAACGGCCACGCACCCCATCACGATTTCCCGCCCCGGCATGCTTGAAAAGATGCTTGAGCGCGGCTGCGTCAAGAAGTACGACACGCTTGAAGCGCTCGCCGCCGGCGAAAAGATCAATCTTGAAGGCCTGAAGGCGAGCATTGCGGAATGGAACGACGCCATCAAGAACGGCAAGGATCCGCACTTCAACCGCTACGTCAATCCGCACGCCAAGCCGCTCGGCACGGGTCCCTGGTACGTTTCCGAAATGGTGCCCAAGGTTCATCACTGCATGGGCGGCATCTATACCGACATGCAGGCGCATGCCATGGACATCATGAACGACAAGCCGATCCCCGGCCTCTTCGCCGCCGGCGAATCAACGGGCGGCGTCCACGGCGCTGTGCGCCTGGGCTCCTGCGCGGTGACGGACTGCATCGTCTATGGCCGCATTGCCGGTCAGGAAGCCGCCAAGGTCAAGCCCTGGTGCTGAGCCTCTCGACGCCTAGCCGCTTTGCAGAAGCGAGCGGCTTGACGAAAGCTGGCGCCTGCGCCGCCGCAGCAAGGCGACGCAGGCGCTTTTAGGCAAAAGCACTTCTTTTCACGGAAGACTCTCTCCTCATAAAGCTTTCTGCCCGTAAGCGTCCGGCTCCTGTCGATTCGACCGCCTTCGGAAGCCGCCGCTCATGCGGGTGCCGTCCTGCCCGCTTCCAAAGCCGCTTCTTCTCGACTCGCTTTTTCCAAAAAGCCGAGCGCGGCTTCTCTCCGATCCCCCTTTGGCTTTGACAGATCTTGCTAGACGTCCTGCAGCGCCTATTCCTCCCCCGACGCAGCTTTTTTTTGGCTGCCTCAACTTTCGAATCATACGAACATATCATTCGCTTTTTACGAATACCTATTTAGGTGCGTGATTTGTACACAACAATTTTTCAATTTAGATACATATTCAACTAATTGAATAATATGAAATATTAAATTTCAAAGGATCATTTTTAGGGTGTAAACCAAAGAAATCTCCGCAAGAATTCAGAAACCGGACAAGCAATCCGGAATTACTTAATTCCCACGGAGGTTCATACAAATGAAGAAAACCTTGGCCGCGCTCGGCGTTCTGAGCGCCCTCGCTGCAGGCTCCGCCCTTGCAGCTGACGTCACCCTTTACGGCGTGCTCGACTTGGGCTTGAAGTACACGCACATCAATCCGGATGAGCACGGAAAGAAGTCGACGGACAGCTTCACCATGGAGCCCAACAATCAGGCCGGCTCCCGCTTTGGCTTGAAGGGTTCTGAAGAGCTCGGCAACGGCTGGGAAGTTGGATTCGTGCTGGAAAACGGCTTTGCGCCTGACAACGGCACGATGCAGCAGAACAACCGCCTCTTCGGCCGCGAAGCGTCCCTGCATGTTGCCGGTCCTTACGGCGAGCTGGCCTTCGGCCGCATGGGCATGCTGACGAGCGGCAACGGCTCGTACGGCATCGCCGGCAATCTCTCCCCGTTCGGCACCTCTTGGAGCGGCTATACGGTTGAAGCCTCGACTTTCTTCGTCGGCTACAGCCGCATGGACAATACGATCACGTACAAGTCGCCTACGATCGCCGGCTTCACCGCCTACGCCCAGCACTCCTTCGACGTCAATTCGAAGGATGACTGGGGCACAGCCAGCCACGCCGAAGGCAAAGCCTCAGCCAACCGCTATACGGCGCTCGGCGGCACGTATAAGAACGGCCCGCTTGATCTGGTTCTGACGGCGGACTGGTACAACTGGTCGAACAACTACCAGAAGGCTTCGCCGAATGTGAAGGTAGATGACGGCTACGCCGTGACGCTGGGCGGCTCCTATGACTTCCAGGTCGTCAAGGCCTATGTGGGCGCCCAGTATTTCGACCATATGCTCCACAAGTCGAACACCAATCCGAAGGGCGGGGCCGACGGCTACGCCACTGTCGGCGCCGGCATTGGCGGCCAGTTCAATGGCTACGGCCTGATGGCCGGCGTCAGCGCGCCGCTCCTCGGCGGCACGGGCATGCTTGCGGTCGGCTACACCGACACGGAATCGTCCAACAAGAAGGATGGCATCAAGACCGAATCCACCCGCTGGGGCGCCTCCGTCGGCTATGACTATCCGTTCAGCAAGCGCACGAACGTCTACGCGGTGGCTGGCTACTATCAGGACCGCATCGACAACTACGCAGGCGCTAAGGGCGACGACCGCAACCCGTCCACGACGGCCGCTGTGATCGGCGTTCGCCACAAGTTCTAACCAAGATCGCTTCTGCCGGGGTTAAAAATTGCAAGAGTCTTCCCCCGGCTGAAGATCACCGATCCAGCCCCCGTTCAGCGTGCTCTGAGCGGGGGCTTGCCTTATGGCTCGCGCCTATCCGCTGAAAGGCCGAAAAAGCGAGCTTGCAAAAAAAAGCGGCTCACGCCAAAGCGAGCCGCCAGCGCCTATGCGCTTCAGTCCTGATGCGCCCCTGCAGCGCTTCTCCGCTACTTCTTCAGCGAAGCCAGCACGGCAAAAGGATTGGGACGCGCTTCGTCCTCTTCGGCTTCATCCTCATCGAGCGCATCGCCGTCTTCTTCGCATGCTTCGTGATAAACCGCCTGCGGCAGCGACAGAATCGCCTCCTCCTCCGCCCAGTCCTTGAGGCTGAAGCGGCGGCTGCCCACCGTCACGTCGTCCCAATCGACGTCATCCGCAACCGGCATGGCATTGGCTTCAGCCTCCGTCTTCGTAAAAACGAAGACCCCTTCGCTCTCGAGCTCGACGGGAACGCCCTTAAGGCAGCGGGCGCAGGGCACGTTCACGGCGCCAGAAACTGACAGGCGGGCTGCCGGCCGGCCTCGGATCTCGCCAAGCCCTTCAGCTTTGAAGTGAAGCACGCCCTCGCTGTCGGCAAGAAACGAGCAGAGGCTCGGCATTTCAGCGACGGGCGCTTCGCTCTCAAAAGTATCGCCTCGGCGGGCGAGCTCAAAAATATCAACGATGTGCGGCATGTCGTCCTCGAGCCGGCGCTGCCGGCTGCTTCTATGCTTATGTCGATCGCGAAGTGTATCGCAGTCGTCCGCAAAGCTCGTCAGCGCCGATAGACGGCATCCAGATGACAAAGAAGTGACCCGCACAGGTTTGGGACGCAGCGGATCCGCCCGCTACAATGGCCTGACTATGACAGCAAAGCTCATTCTTGCCTCGAGCTCGCGCTATCGCCGCGAGCTCCTCGACCGCCTCGGCCTCGCTTATGACGCCGAGAGCCCCGACATCGACGAATCTTCTCTGCCCGGCGAAGCGCCGAAGGACACCGCTTTCCGCCTGGCCGAGCTCAAGGCCCGCGCCATTTGGGAAAAGCATCCGGGCGCCGTCGTCATCGGCTCGGATCAAGTGGCCGACCTTGACGGCGTCAAGCTCGGCAAGCCCCACGAACGCGACCGCGCCATCAAGCAGCTTGAATCCATGTCCGGCAAGGAAGTCGTCTTCTACACCGCGCTCTGCGTGATCAATGCCGAAGGCAAGGCCGAAAAGTGCCTGAGCGCCACCCGCATCCGCATGCGTCCGCTCGCCCGCCGCACGATTGAAGCCTATGTCGACCGCGAAAAGCCGTTTGACTGCGCCGGCTCCGCCAAGATCGAAAAGCTCGGCATCGCACTCATGGCGAGCGTCACTTCCGACGATCCGACGTCGCTCATCGGCCTGCCGCTCATGCACCTCGCGACGATGCTCGCCCATGCCGGCATTGAAGCGCTCCCCGGCCTTCTGGAAGGCGAAGCCGCTCAGCGCGCCTAAAGCCTGCGATCAGCAAATCCGCATCATGTCCGGCACGCTCTATCTTCTTCCCAACGCCGTGGCCTCAGGCGATCCGGCGCAAGCCGTCCCTGCAGCGCTTCCTGCCGCAGCGCTCGCTCGCGCGCGCACAATCGACCGCTTCTTCGTCGAAGCCGCAAAGACGGCCCGCGCCGCAATCAAGGCCATGGGGCATCCGAAGCCCGTTGCCGAGCTCTCGATCATCGAAATCGGGCATGACCCGGATCCCGCCAAAATCGACGAGTGGCTCGCCCCTGTTGCTGCGGGCGAAGACGCCGCCATTCTCTCGGAATCGGGCTGTCCCGGCATTGCTGATCCTGGCGCGCAGATTGCCGCCCGAGCGCATGCGCTCGGCATCCGCGTCTCTCCCCTCATCGGCCCCTCGTCGCTCATTCTCTCGCTCATGGCGTCGGGCCTGGACGGCCAGCGCTTCCGCTTTCTCGGCTACCTGCCCATTCACGAAGCGGAGCGCCGCGAAGCCATCCGGGCCGCTGAAGCGCAGAGCCGTGCAAGCGAAACGCAGATCTTCATCGAAACGCCCTACCGCAACGCGCAGATGCTCGCCGCGCTGATCGAGACGCTCTCGCCTTCAACGCGGCTTTGCGTGGCAACGGACGTCACCGGCCCCAACGAATCCATCCGAACACAAACGGCCGCTGACTGGCGCCGGGCCAGCGACGCGGAGCGCGCGCTCCCGAAGCTGCCGACTGTCTTTCTGCTTTTGGCCGAAAGCGATCGATCCCTTCGCTATGCGAGCGTCAATGCCGCGCGAAAGGGCGAGCGCAAAGCCGAAACCCATCGACCGGCGAAATCCGACCATTCCCGCCGCGGCAAATCCGGCAGCGGCAGAGGCCGCCGCCCCTGAAGGCGCCGAACGAATGATTCGCCGGCTCGCGAGGCAACATGCATGCTCGATCAGATCATTGAAGCGGCCTCGACGCCGCAAGGGCTCATTATTCTGGTGATCGCCGCCTTCATTGCGGCGACGATCCTGCTCTCCCTCTTTTTCTTCGCCGTGGCCAGGCTCTTCATGAGAAAGCCCCGCCGCGCGAAGGAGAGCGCCGCGCCGGCTGCCGGAGAATCTGCCTCAGAACCGCCGCGAGCCGCTGACCCGCTCGAGCGCTTCGAGCCGCGCCGCCAGGGCAAAGGCCCCATCGGCCTCGCCCGGCTGAGAAGTCTCGCCGACGACTTTTCCGCCGTGCCGACGGAGCCGACCTTGCGCACGCCGGCTTCTGCCGCGCCCGAAACCTCGCGCGACGCGACGCCGCCGGCGCCCGAGCCGCAGCCCGCCCCCTCGGCGCGGCTCGACCCGCCCCGCGAGCCGGCGCAGCCCAGCTTCGCTGCCGCCCCGAGCGCCCCGCCGGCGCCGCCCTTTGAGGCCTCGCGGCCAGCTGCGCCTTCGCCGCTTGCCGGCGCTCGCATTCTCCAGACCCTGCCCTTCGGACGTCGTCCGGGACTCTCCGCCGCGCATGCCGATCTTCTCGGCATCGGCATTGAAGCTGTGTTCTTTGATCCGGAGCTCGTCGGCGCCATCGAGGACGACGTCATTCGGCTCGTGCCGTTCCTGCCGCCGCAGGCAGGGCGCCTTCTGCTGCGCGAAGCGGACCGCGAAACCTTCCGGGCAGGGCCGCTCTGCGCACAGCCTGACGCTGTAATTGAGCTTTCCGGCGGCTTCATCTCGCTTGAATACAAGTCAAAAGGCGGACGTCTGGAAGATCCCATCCGCTGGGCTGAGCAGATGCGAGAAAAGGACGTGCTGCAGACCGTCATTGAAGCGCTCGTGCTCTCCGCCGAATCGGGCCGGCCCGCCGCTCCCGTGCTTCGCACGCAGAATGCCGTCTTCTTCCTCAGGCCCAGCGCCGAAGCGCTCTCGCTCATTGAGCGCTGCGCCGAAGATGCCGCAGCCTTCCTCGCGGAAAGCTCCGGCGGCGCTGCCCGCTGCGGAATCAGCGCCGGCGACTACGCTTCGCTCCTCACTGCGGGCTTTCTCACTCGCTTTCCAAGACCAAGAAGCGCCGGCAGCCTTGCCGGCGAAGCTGCGCACGCCTCGCTGCTGCGCTGACAAAAAGCTTCGCGCCCTGCGAATGCAGCCTTCGCATTTTCTCAAAGCAGGCAAAGCGCGGCGGCTTTGAGGCCATCTGGCGCCCTGGGGCGGCTAAGCTAAGAGCATTGTCTTTGCTTGTGGACTCATCAGAGCATCCGCTTCTCTGAGAGCAAACAAAGGAGCTTTTGCCTCATGCGCGTCAAAACCGCTTCGACTTCCCTCATTCCGCCCACCGCGCTCTCGGCCGCCCTCTGGGCCGCCGCCGCAGCGCTTGCCGCTCAAGCCGGCGCAGCCGCCGCTGCCGGCGCCCCTGCCGCGGCGGGACAGCCGGCGCTTCAGGCCGAGAAGTCTCCGCAGAAGGCCGTTGAAGGAACCGTCTTTCTGAAGCCCCGCATTCAGGCGCCCTACGGCGCCCGGGCGCGCCTTGTCATCACCCTCGCGCCAGACGAAGCGCGCTGCCAGGCGCTCTATGGCGACAGCTGGCGGCAGCGCTGCCGAACCGACATCGGCCGCTACGGCGCGCCCGTCGCCGGCGTGCGGCTTTCACCCGCTCTCAAAGGCCGATGGGAGTGGGAGAGCGCCACAAGCTTCGCCTTCATTCCTTATGAAGACTGGCCCGCCGGCGCCAAATACCGCGTGTCGCTCACGGGACTGCCGCTGCCGCTTCGTGCAGAGCTCGATGCGGCGAGTCTCGACGTCGAGACCCCGCCCCTCACGGCTTCGCCCGTTCACGCCGAGTTCTGGGCCGATCCCAAGCCCGACGGCGAACGGCTCGCGAGCTTCGAATTCAGCTTCTCGACGACGCCGGACCGCGCTGCCGTTGAAAGGCAGCTTTCGGTTGCCCCCGCCGGACGCGCCGCACCCAAAGGGCTTCGCCTCGGCGCACCCGTCTTTATTTGGAACGCGGCGGGCGACAGCCTCTTCGTCAAGGTGAAGATTGAATCGCTGCCGGAGTCGCCTGCCGTTCTGGAGGCCCGCATCGCAGGCGCCGCCGGACGCGCCGACCAGAAAAACGGCCGCTTTGCCGTGCCGAAGGGATTTGAAACTGCCGCAGCCTCGCTCAGCATTCCCTCCGCCTCGACGATCTTCCGCGTGCAGTCCGCCTCGGCCTATGCCGCCAAAACCGCACGGCTCGACGACATCTATGAAATCAGCCTGCACATGTCGCTCGCTACGACGCCGGGCGAGGTGCTCCGTGCGATCAAGGTCTATGCGCTGCCGAAAAAGCTGACGGATGAAGCAGCCTCCGGCGCCGACTGGTCGCAGGCGCCGGTCATTGACGATGCGGTGCTGGCCAAGTCCGCACTTCTGCAGCCCGAAGCCGCCGATGGACTCGATGAAAGCTCGAGCGACATCCGGCTCCGCCTCAAAGCGCCGGCCGGCACTTTCATCTACCTCACGCTCCCGAAGGGATTCGGCAGCCGCACGGCAGCGCTTGCGGAGCGCTGGAGCACAGTCCTCCTCCTGCCGCAGCTCGATGCCGAGCTGCGCTTCATGCAGCCCGGCAGCCTTCTGACGCTCGCGGGCACGAAGGCGCTTTCGCTCTACGGCACGGGCATTGAAGAAATCCGCTGGCGCATTGCGCGCGTACGCGACGAATACCTGGCGCTTTCGTCCCAGAACTGGCGGGCGCTCTCATCCCCCGTTCCCGACAGCTACGTCGAAGCTGCTTCCGGAAAGCTCGCGCTCGGCGCCGCCAAAGAGGGCGAAGCGCGCTTCGCTTCGATCGACCTCGCTGAAGCGGCAGCGCAGGCCGGCCCGGGCCTCTACCGCATCGACGTCACCGGCTGGCGCCATGCGCTCGTCGACGGCAAGTCCGTTCTGCAGCAGGCCGCTGCCGACACAAAGCAGCTTCTGCTCACCAACACCGCGCTCATCGTCAAGGGGGCGGCCGACGGCAGCCGCGAGGTCTATGCTGCCGACTTCCGCACCGGCAAGCCCATCGCCGGCGCTTCGGCTAGGCTTCTCGCCGCCAACGGCACGGTCATCGAAGAAGCGCGGACGGACGAAGAAGGCCGGGCGCGCTTCCGCTCCGCCGAAGGGCTCGAGCGCGAGCGCGCCCCGGCTGCGATTGTCACGAAGACCGCCGAAGGCGATCTCGCCTGGCTCTCGCTCTCCGATCATTCGAACATATCGAGCGTTGCGCAGTGGGAGGCGGCTGGCCGCCTCACCGGCCCGGATTCGCTGGCCGCCGCAGCCTTTGCCGACCGCGGCGTCTTCCGTTCTGGCGAGACTGCGCACTTCGGCGCCGTCGTGAAGCGCGTCGACTGGGCGCCGCTTGCCGCTGCGCCCAGCGGGACCGGCGCGCCTGCCGCGGGCATTCCGCTTCTGATGCGCCTCACTGACGCAGCCGGCCGCGTCGTCGCCGAGCGCCGCGCCGCCGCGCCGGCAGACGGCCTCCTGTCGCTTGACTGGCCCATTCCGAAGGATCAGCTTCCCGGACGGCTGCGGCTCGATCTGCTGGTGCCGGAAAGCGACGCTGTGCTTGCGACGACCTCGATCATCGTTGAGGACTTTGCACCTGAAACGCTGTCGCTCGATGCGGCGCTGCCGCCGGAGCTCGCCAAGGCGGGCTGGGTGAAGCCCGAAGAGCTGTCGATTCCGCTCTCGCTCAAGAGCCTCTACGGCGCCGGACTTGAAGGCCGCCGCATTGAAGCGCAGCTCTCGCTCTCGCCCGCCGGCTCGCTCGACTTTGCGCGCTGGAAGGACTTCACCTTCCCGGCCGAAGGCGCCGCAGCCGGGGCCGAGCTGACGCTTGACGACATCCGTACCGCCGGCGACGGCAGCGCTCATGCGGCGCTCGATCTGCCGAGCCTCGGCCTGGAAGGCTGGCAGCGTGCAACGCTCTCCCTCTCGGGCTTTGAAGCCGAGGGCGGCCGCGCGGTTACGAAGAGCCTTTCCTTCATCGTCTCCGACGCTGACGCCGTCATCGGCTGGCGGCTTCTCGGCACGCCCCAGCCGCTTCACTGGCTTGAAGCCGGCCGACCTGCAGAAATCGAGGCCGTGGCGCTCAGCCAAGCGCTGGAGCCCCTGGCGCAGATGCCCCTCAAAGCGTCCTTCTCGAAGCAGCGCTACGTGACGGAGCTCGCAAGCGACGCTTCCGGCAAGCCGCAATACCGCGAAAGCGCTGTGGCAGAGCCCGTGAAGGAGATGACGCTTGAAACGGACGCTTCGGGCCTTGTGAGGCTCCCGCTCGAAACAGCGCTGCCGGGCGACTGGCTCGTGACGATTCGAGACAGCGCCGGCAAGACGCTCCTCGAGCTGCCCTACCACCTGAGCGGCAACGAGCTGAAGCAGGGGCTCTCGCCGTCGCTGCCTGCCGCTGAAGTGCGCGCGAGCGCCGACAAGGCTGCCTATGAAGCCGGCGAAGCGGCGCGCGTCTCGATCCTCTCCCCCTTTGAAGGATTCGGCCTGCTCACGCTCGAGTCCCGCGGCGTGGACGCCTCTGTCTGGATTGCCGTGAAGCCCGGCGAGAACGAGGCCTCCATCGTCATCCCGGACGGCGTATCCGGACGCGCCTACCTGCACCTCTCGCTTATCCGCGGGCAAGGCGACGCCAACCGCTTCCTCGAGGGGTATGCCGAAACGGTGATTCCGGTCTCGATTGCGCGCAAGCCGCATGAGCTCGGCATCCGGATCGACGTGCCGGAAACAAGCCCGGACGGACGTGCAGTTCCCGTCACGATCACCGCGTCCGAACCCTCGCGCGTCTTCCTCTGGGCGGCCGACGACGGCATTCTCTCGCTCACTGACTATCGAACGCCCGACCCGGCCAAGGCGATCCTTGATGACCGCGCGCTGCAGGTTGAGACGAGGCAGGTGCTCGATCGGCTGATGCCTGATGCGGCGGCCATTGCCGGCGCGCTCTCGCCCTTCGGCGGCGACTTCGACGCCTCGCTCAAGCTCGCGGCAGGCCGATCCGCCATGCAGAATCCCTTCCCGCGCCGCGCCGAGGCTTCCGCCGTCTGGTGGGGCGGCCTCATGGAAGCGGGGCCTGCGCCGAAAACGGTCATGATGACGCTCCCCGAGGGCTTTGCCGGCCGCGTGCGCGTCATGGCGGCAGGCGCTTCTCTCACCCGCGTCGGTTCGGCCGACGAGCCGGCCGTCGTGCGGCCTGCGCTCGCGATCGAGCCGATGCTGCCGCGCGCCGTTGCGCCCGGCGACGTCTTCCGAGCAGCCGCTGCCGTTTCGCCCGCCGAAAGCCGGCCGGGCGGCCGCGGCGCGCTCGACATCGAGACGCCGCTGGGCTTCCAGCCCCTCACGGCCATGCCCCTTGCGCTCGTCTTCGGCGACGCAGGCGGCGCTTCGGCAGCGGCCGACTTCACGGCGCCTTCAGCGCCGATGACGGCGGAATTCGTCTTCCGAGCCAAGCTGGAGGAGACGGAGAAGCCGCAGGCAGCAGGCGCCGAGCCGGCGCCGCAGGAAGACGCCTCGGCAGCACCGGTTCAGCCGCTCGCCGCCGAACGCCGAGAAAGCCTCAGCGTGCGTCCGGCATCGCTGCCGAAGACGCGCCTCTTCGGCGGCCGCTTCAAAGCCGATCAGACCGCCTATGACGTGGCGGCAGGCTCGCCCCTTTACCCGACGGGCGAGCGCACCGTCTTCACCGTGACGGCGCTCCCGCTGCCCCTTGCCGCCGAGCTTGCGCGCCCCTTTGCCGACGCCCCCTGGGCAAGCGTTCTCGACCGCATTGCCGCCGCGATGCCCTATGCGCTCCTCGCGCAGCATCCGGAAGCGGCCGTGCAGCTCGGCGAAGATGCGTCAAGCGTCCTCGCTGAAGCTGCGAAGCGCCAGAACGCGGCCGTTGCCGCCATCTCCCGCGCCACTGGCTGGGACGGCGTGCGCCTCTTCCCGACGCTCGACGCCGATCTCTTCCTCACGGCCTTTGCTGAGGACTACCTCCTCACGGCCGGCACGTACGGCGGCGTTCCCGTCGAGCTCGCGCAGCGCCTGTCGCAGGCGATCGCCCGCGCCGCACCGGGCACGCCGGCGACGATGGACGAAGCGCGAACAGCCGCCTACGCGCTCTGGGTGCTGACGCGTTCGGGCGAAGTCGCCACCTCGCGGATCGAAGCGCTGCGCGCCTATATGGACGAGCGCTTCCCCGAATGGAAGAAGGACCCGGCAGCCATCTTCCTCGCAGGCGCCTATCAGATCCTGCGCCTCAAGGACGAAGCCGATGCGCTGCTGAAGGGCCGCATCTCGACGGCGCGCGCCGGCTACCCCTGGTCGCCCGAATCGGCCGCGGCGCTCGCCGCAGCCGTCTTCCCGGCGAGCGGTCTGGCCGATCATGCCGAAGCGCGATTCTGGCAGCGCCTGATGCTTGACGACCTCGAATCGACTCTAGCCGCCGGCGCGCCGCTTTCGCCCGTCTACGCCGCAGCGGCAGGACGAGCCGCCGTACTGGCCGGCCAAGCCGCCATGGAGGACAGCGCCGGCGCCGCCAGCCTCAAGCTCGTCTGCACGCGGCGCGCTCCAGGCTTTCCGACGGATCAGGACGTGCTCACGCAGGCGGCAGGCGCCGCGAAGCTTTCAGCGCCGGGCTGCCTCGCCTACCGCGCGAGCCTCGCTTCGGGCAGCCTTCGCGACTGGTTCTGGCAGGCCTCGCAGACGGGGGCGAGCGCCGTGCCGCAGACGGCTGCGCGCTCTTCGGGCATTTCCATCTCCCGCGAGTACATCGGTGCAGACGGCCGAGCGGCCACCTCGTTCCGAACGGGCGAGCTCGTCACCGTGAAGATCCGGCTGCGGAGCTTCCTCTCTGAATCGGGCGGCGGACTCGACGACCTTTCGGTGACAGATCTGCTTCCTGGCGGCTTTGAGCTCGCCGACCCGCCGGGCACGGGGCCTTCCGGCGCCAAGGCCTTCATGCGCGGCGAAGACCGCATGCAGTTCATCGCGCCGGAAATGCCCCTCGGCGAAGCGACCGTCACTTACCGCGTGCGCGCCGTCACGCCAGGCATCTTCGCCGCGCCGCCGGCTGAAGCCGCCTCCATCTCGGCGCCAGGCGTCCAGGCGAGCGGCGTTTCAGGCCGCATTACGATTCGGCAGTGACGGCGGGCGGCTCGGCAGAATCCGTGCCGAGCCGCCGGCTAGAGGCTTTTGACAGGTGCGCCATGACCCAAGACAGCAGCAACACGACTCGAAGCGGCGCCGCACCTCAGCGCGCGGCAGGCGCTGCGGCCCCGCAGCCGAAAAAGCGCCGCTCGCTCATCTGGCGCGCCGTCCGGCTTCTTGCCGGAACCGCCGCCGCCGTCTTTGCGCTCGCAGCGGGCGCGCTTTTCGCCTGGCATGAAGCCGCCAAGCGCCTCCCCGCGCCGCCGCTTCTCGACGGGATTCCCTTCTCTGCCGCCGTCTTTTCGGCCGAAGGCCGCCTTCTGCACCTGGCCGCAGCCGACGACGGCATCTACCGGCTTCGCACGCCGCTTGCCGCGATCTCGCCCGACGCAGCCGCCGCGACGATCTTCTACGAGGACCGCCGCTTCCGCAGCCACATCGGCTTTGATCCGATGGCGCTCGCGCGCGCTGCCGCCGCCACGCTCGCCGGATCGCGCCCGATCGGCGCCTCGACGCTCACGATGCAGATCGCGCGCATGCGGCTTCACATCGACTCGAGAACGCTTTCGGGCAAGGTGCAGCAGATCATGGAGGCGATGCGCTACGAAGCGCACTACTCGAAGGATGAGCTCCTCGAGGCCTACCTCAATCTCGCCCCCTACGGCGGCAATATCGAAGGCGTCGGCGCCGCAGCGCTCGCCTATTTCGGCAAGCGCGCCGACGAGCTCACGCCCGCTGAGGCGCTCGCGCTCGCTGTTGTGCCGCAGAACCCAGTCAAGCGCCGTCCGTGGACGGGACCTGACTTTGACGGCGCACGCATCCGCGTCGCCCGCGAAGCCGTGGCTGAAGGCGTCTTTCCCGCCCGCCTCGCCGCCTCGCTCTCCGGTCCGCTTGACGTCGCCAATCCGGCCGATCTGCCTTTCCTCGCCCCGCATTACACGCGCCTCGTCGAGCACCGCCACCCCGGCGCCGCTTCCGCAGGCACCCTGCGCTATTCCCTTCAGCGCCGGCTTGAGGCGCTTGTCCGCGAAACTATCGCCCGACTTCGTCCGTGGGGCGTGAAGAATGCCGCGCTTGCCGTCGTCGACAGCCGCACCAATGCGCTCATCGCCCACGTCGGAAGCGCCGACTTCGCCAGCGACGCCATCGCGGGCGAAGTGGACGGATATCTCGCCCGGCGGAGTCCCGGCTCGCTTCTCAAGACCTTCATCTACGGCCTCGCGCTCGATCAGGGGCTCATCCACTCGAAGACGGTTCTCATCGACAGCCCGAAGAGCTTCGGAGGCTATGCGCCCGAAAATGCCGACGGCCGCTTCCGAGGCCCGGTGAGCGCCACCGAAGCGCTCATTGCAAGCCGCAACATTCCGGCGGTCGAACTCGCGAAGAAGCTCCAGCCGGACCTCTACAGCTTTCTGGAGAAGGCGGGCGTCCGCCTTCCCTACCCCAGAAGCCACTATGGACTCTCCATCGTGCTCGGCGGCGCTGAAGTGTCGATGGAGGAGATCGCATCGCTCTATTCCATGCTGCTGAACGGCGGACTGCTGCGGCCTGTCGCCGTCACCCGGGACGAAACGGCCGTCCGGACGCCCTCGCGGATGATGCTCTCTCCCGAGGCCGCCTTCATCGTCGGCAAGATGCTCGAAGCGCGCGGCGAATACCTCTCGGCAGGCGGCGCGCGCTATCCGCTCCTCTACAAGACAGGCACGAGCAACGGCTTTCGCGATGCGTGGACCGCCGGCTCCGTCGGCCCCTACGTCATCGTCGTCTGGCTCGGCGACTTCAGCGGCCGCCCCAATGCATTTCTTCAGGGCGCAAGGCTTGCTGCGCCCCTCTTTCGCGCCGCCGCCGCGCGCCTGACTGCCGATCCCTCGCTCGACTGGCCGGCACCCGCCCGGCCCGATGCCGTTCCGGAAGGGCTTCGAGTCTCGCGGGAATCCGTCTGCCGTGCGACCGGCGATATCGGACAGCCGCTCTGCCGAGAGAAGACGCAGGCGTGGTTCATTCCGGGGAAGTCGCCTGTGCGCGACTCGGGCGTCTTCAGGGAAATCTGGATCGACCGCGAAACCGGGCTACGCGCCTGCCGCTGGCAGCCCGGCCGCACGGAAAAGAAAGCATGGGAATTCTGGCCCACGCACTTTCAGGCCGTCTTTCTCGCCGCCGGCATTGTGAAGCGCCCGCCGCCGCCCTATGAACCCGGCTGCACGGCAGGCCGCTGGGGATTTGAGGCGGCGCCCGGCCGAGCGCCGGCCATCGTGTCGCCTCGAAGCGGCGCCGACTACTTCACGGGCACTGCCGGCATCGACCGCGCCGTCGTCATCCTGGAAGCCGGCACCGAACCGGATGCCGAAGTCGTCTATTGGTTCGAAGGCAGCCGCTTTCTAGGCGCATCGGCAAGCGGCGCCAAGACGCAGACGGCGCTCCCGCCGGGCCGGCATGCGATCACCGCCGTGGACGACCGCGGCCGCGCTTCGCGCATCATCGTGACGGTGAAGGCGCCCTAGCTCTTGCAAGCGGACGGCCGCAAGCAATGTTTCGTTGCAATGCGGACGCAGATATTTGCGCAGCATTCACGCTTTGTGACGGCTTTTGACGCATGCCCGTGCTACCTTGGCTTCATGTAGAAAGGCATCCATGGAGGTCAGTCAGATATGCTCAGCATCCGCTTTGCCCGCGCCGCCGCACTGGCTTCGGCGCTTCTGATCGGGCTCTCGTCGGCCGCAGCCTATGCGCGGCCGCCTGCGCCGCCTCCCGGCTGGGGCGGCCCTGGCTTTCACCGGCCGCCGCCACCGCCTCCGCCGCGCTACTACCGTCCGCATCACCACCGCAATTGGGGCTGGGTGGCGCCGCTTGCGCTCGGCGGACTGATCGTCGGCGCCGAACTTTATTCGCGCCCTGAACGCGTAGAAGTGCCCGTTCCCTATCCGGTTCCGGTGCCGGCCCAGCCTGCCGCGCCAGCCCCAGCCGCACAGCACGCCTGGTACTGGTGCAGCACGGCGAAAGGCTACTACCCGGGCGTCGCCACCTGTCCGGTGCCCTGGACGATCATCATGGGAACGAGCCCGACCGAACCGCCGGCTCCCCCGATGTAGCGAGCGAGCGGCCTGGCGGCTTTTCTGAGTCTTTTGCCGCTGGCCTTGCTTGCACTGCACCGGCTTTCTTTCCTTTGTTCTCCCCTTGTTTGCCGCCTGTCTCCTTCGAGACGGCGGCCTTTTTTTTACGTAGAAAGCCGACAGGCAGAGCGCTGGGAGCCGCCGCCGAAAAGCCTTAAGCGCACCCGCTCCGCTGCGTCCGTTCGGGCGGATAATGCCTTGTCGGCCTATATCAGGCCGGCGTCAGACTCGGACCCCTGGATAGGGGCATGCGTGGCTTTGCCTCGCACCTCATTCCTCCTCCGTCTGAATGAAGGCGGAGGTTTCCTGAGGTATTTCTATGAAGCTTGTCGATCCCCACTTCAAAGGCGAAAACAAAGGCCATTACAGCCCAGGCGTCATCTCTCGGGGCATGCTCTACGTATCAGGACAGCTCTCGATTGATCCTGACACCCGCGAGGTAGCCCACGGAGACATCTTCGACCACACGCGCTTGGCGCTCTCCAACGTGGACCGCGTCCTTCAGGCGGCCGGCACGACCCGAGACCGCGTCGTCTTCTGCCGCATCTACACGCCGGACGTGAAATATTGGAACGCCATCAATCAGGTCTATGCCGAATTCTTCGGCGAGCACAAGCCCGGCCGCGTCATCGTCTCGACGACGGATCTGCATTTCGGCTGCCTCGTTGAAATCGAAGCCGTCGCCGAAGTGGACGACGCGGACTGAGCCGTCTGCATCACACTCTACAAGGAGGCCTTTCACCCATGGACTTCATCTGCACCAAGTGCGGCAAGCGCACGCCCGTCACAACCATGGCGCCCTGCTGCGAATGCGGCGGACTTTTTGAGCTGGACTTCACGCCCCCGAAATGGGACGCCTCGCTCATCGACCAGAAGGAATGGAGCCAGTTCCGCTACCGCCGCTTCATGGCGCTTGACGGAGACGCCTGGAAGGACGTGACCATGGGCGAAGGCCGCACGCCGATCATCAAGCTTGACGACGACGTGATGCTCAAGATGGACTACCTCATGCCGACCCTCTCCTTCAAGGACCGCGGCGCCGCCACGCTCGTCGCCCACATGAAGTCGATCGGCGTGAAGAGCTGCGTGCAGGACTCGAGCGGCAACGCCGGCAATGCCGTCGCCGCCTACGCCGCGCGGGCGGGCATCAAGTGCGAGATCTTCGTGCCGGAAGGCACGAGTCCGTCGAAGATCCGCATGATTGAAGCGCACGGCGCCGTCGCTCACGTCGTTCCGGGCTCCCGCGACCACTGCGCGGACGTCTGCCGCGCCAAGGTCCGCGATGAAGGCGCCTATTACGCCAATCATGTCTACAACCCCTTCTTCTACGAAGGCATGAAGGCCTACATCTACGAGACCTTCGAGCAGCTTGGCCGCATGCCCGCCCACATCGTCATCCCTGTGGGAAACGGCACGCTCTTCATCGGCGCCGTGAAGGCGCTCGAACACCTCGAAGCGTCGGGCGCCATTGACAAGTTCCCGCAGATCATTGCGCTGCAGAGCGAGCGCTGCGACCCACTCTACCGCGCCGCGCTGGCGCATGCTTCGGAGCCCGCCGCCGTGAAGCCCGAGCCCACGATGGCCGAAGGGATCGCGATCGGCGTGCCGATGCGAGGCCATGAGATCCTCGAGATGGCCCGGCGCCACAAAATTGAATTTGTGACGGCGCCTGAAGACAAGATCCTCGCCGCCCGCAAGGCCATCGCCCTCCGAGGCGTCTACTGCGAGCACACGACCGCAGCGAACTACGCCGCCTACCTCGCCTACTGCGAGAAGCACGGCCGCACGCCCGACACGCTCATCACGATGTGCGGCGCGGGCATCAAGTCCGATCACTGAGAGCGCGTCAGGCGCTGCCGCACAGTCGGCGAGGGCGCCCCTGGAAGCGCATTCCGGGGGCGCCCTCGCTTTTTCGCCGCGTCACTTCGGCGGCTTAACGGCGCCAGACGAAGTACTCGCGCTGAATCTTCTCAGGCGCGCCGCCTGCCTGGGCGAAGGCGTCGCAGACGGAGCCGGCGAGCCGGCCGCCGGCACAGAGCGCGAGCCGTTCAGGAATCCCCTTCTCAAAGAGGCGCTTCGGGTCGAGGCGCTCGCTCTTCGATTCGAAGATGCGCAGCTCAATCCCGGCCGCCTTCGCCAGCGAGACCGCACGCTCGAGAAGCGGCTCCGCATCGCGGCTCTTGATGCACCAGTTGAGCTGAATGCGGGGTTCGTCGGACGCCTGGCCGCCCTGAGCGCGGCGGCGTTCAGCAGCCGTTGCCATCCAGGCGCAGAAGGGCGCAATGCCGATGCCTGCCGCCACCCAGACCTGCTCTCTGGCATTGAAGTCCGGGCAGAAGGCGCCCCAGGGGCCTTCGACCTCGACGGGATCGCCCGCCTTCAGATTCGGCGCACCGCTCTTCGTCCAGCCGCTGAAGGACTTGATCGAGAAGACGATGCGGCCGTCAGGCAGCTGCTGCGTCACGGAGAAGGGATGCTTCTCTGCGCCCTTGGCGCGAAGGAAGGCAAACTGGCCGCCCTTGAAGCGGGGCGCGTCCGCCGCTGCGGGCTTCACCACCACGATCGTCGCGCCGGGATGCTTTTCCACGGCATCCACCGAGGCGGCAAAGGTCTTGCTGCGGCCCGGGCCGACGGCGAGAAGCTTCACGCTGTACCACGTGCCGACAATCGTCACGGCAAGATTGATCCAGCCGAGCGGCAGCGTCAGATCGGCCGCATCCATCAGGCGCACGGCGTGCACGGCGAGCACGATGAAGATGACGGAAAAAAGCGCATGCAGCTTAGCCCAGAGCGCATAGCGCACCTGCGGCACAAAGATGAGAACTGCCAGGATGAGGCCGGCGGCAGACACGACCCAGGACGACGTCACGGCAAAGGGACGAAGCTGCTGCCAGAAGGCGTCAAGCCACGTCACGGGCTCGGCAGGCACAGGCTTCGTGGCCGGCTCCAGCGTCAGCAGCGAGAAGAAAGGCGCCATGACGTCCTTCGTAAAAATGTGAAAGACCGACAGCCCGATCGCCCAAAAGCCGATCGTGCGGTGACTGCGGTAGAGCTCGTCCAGCGGCTCGCCTGCCACGCGCTCAATCCATGCCGGACGCGCAGCAATGATGACGGCGATGGCCATCAGGCCGAAAGCCAGCACGCCGTTGAGATAGAAGACTTCATGACTCAGCGCTCGGCCGTTCCAAGCGGGAGGATTGGCCCAAAGTCCAAACAGCCATGCGGCGACGGTCAGGCCGGCAAAGCCGAAAATAATGCGCTTCATGAAATTCTCCTTTTATTTCAGCAGGCTCCTTGACGCGAGCAGCCAGATCCTGCCGTGATTTTTGTTCAGAGCGCGTCCGGTCCTGCCGATGGGCTCGGCACCCGCAAAAGCCGATGCACTGCGCTCTCTGGAGATTTCAGTGTAGGAAGCGAAACTTAGGTGCGACCTAGGGAACCGAGCGATGTTTACTGCTCTTAACCCGCACTGGAGACGCCTTAACAAAACTTGAGGCTATGTGACATTTGGCTACAAAAGCTGCACGTTCCTCTTCTTGCCGAAAATAGAAGTCTCCTCGCTTTGCCGCTTGCACATGCAGCTTCAGCTTTGCAAAGCCGAAAGGTCCTGAAGAAGCTTGAAGACGAATTTCCGCCGAAATTGGCCCGTTCAAAAAAATGCCCCAGAAAGCGTCTCGCTTTCTGGGGACATTTCAAAGCGTATCTTGCTCTGCAGAATCAAAGCGCCTCATGAGCATGAAGGCGCTTCGGCAACATTATTTACTGAACCTGATCCTGCGGCTCGCTTTCGTCGGCGCCGTCCGCCTCCGCCTTCTTGGGCGCAGCCGGCTTGCGGCTGAGCGACGCGAGGTACTCTTCCGTCACATCGCCCGTCACATAGACGCCGTCAAAGCACGAGCAGTCGAAGCGAGGAATCGACGGATTCATGTCGTGCAGCGCATTCTTCAGGCCGTCAAGCGTCTGGAAGACGACGGCGTCAGCGCCGATGACCTTCGCCACCTCTTCTTCGCTCTTGCCGTCGCCGCAGATGAGTTCGGCCTTCGTCGGCATGTCGATGCCGTAGACATTCGGGAACATCACGCGCGGGGCGCCCGATGCCACAAATACCTTCTTGGCGCCGGACTCGCGCGCCATGCGCAGAATTTCCGTCATCGTCGTGCCGCGCACAATCGAGTCGTCGACAAGCAGCAGATTCTTGCCCTCGAACTCCACCGGCATGGCATTGAGCTTCTGGCGCACGCTCTTCTTGCGCACCGCCTGTCCCGGCATGATGAAGGTGCGGCCGACGTAGCGGTTCTTGATGAAGCCTTCGCGATACGGCAGATGAAGCTTCTCGGCAAGTTGCTGCGCAATCGGACGAGAGCTGTCCGGAATCGGCATGACGACGTCAATCTGCGAGAGGTCGAGCTTCTGCTTCACCGTTTCAGCGAGGTATTCGCCAAGGCGAAGGCGGGCGCCGTAGACGTTGATGCCGTCGATCGTAGAATCTGGACGGGCGAAGTAGACGTACTCGAAGGCGCAGGGATTGTGCTCGGGGTGTTCGGCGCACTGCGCCGTGCTGAGGTTGCCCTGCATGTCGATCCAAAGCGCTTCGCCCGGCTCGAGATCGCGCTCGACCTTGAAGCCGAGGCCGATCATCGTGACGGATTCCGAGCTCACCATCCACTCCTTCTCGCCCGACGCCGTGACGTTCGAGCCGAAGCAGATCGGGCGGATGCCGTGCGGATCGCGGAAGGCGAGCAGGCCCTTGCCGGCAATGAGCGCCACGACCGCGTAGGAGCCGCGCACGCGCCTGTGCACGCCGCGCACCGCCTCGAAGACGCCTTCGTCCGTGAGGCGCTTGCCGTTCGAGACGCGGGAAAGCTCGTCAGCGAGCACATTGAGGAGCACTTCGGAATCGCTCGTCGTGTTGATGTGGCGGTGATCTTCCTCGTAGAGCTCCTGCTTCAGGGCCTCGGCATTGATGAGGTTGCCGTTGTGGGCAAACATGATGCCGTAGGGCGCATTCACATAGAAGGGCTGGGACTCCTGGTTCGAGCCCGCGCAGCCCTGCGTCGGATAGCGCACATGGCCGATGCCCATGTTGCCTGTAAGGTCGCGCATGTTCCTCGTGCGGAAAACTTCCGTCACGAGTCCCATGGCCTTGTGCACATGGAACTGCAAGCCGTCAAGCGTTGCAATGCCTGCTGCGTCCTGCCCGCGATGCTGCAGCAGGAGAAGCGCATCGTAGAGGCGCTGGTTGACGGGCTCGTTGGAAAGAAGGGCAATGATGCCGCACATGAGTGAGGTCCTCAGGAATGACGACGGACGGGCGCTTCTGCCGCGTCCAGATTAGAACGAAAAAAGAGGGTTCGGCCGGCGGACGCCTCGGCCATGCGCTTCAGCCGGCAGCAGGCGCGCGCAGAGGCTCTCAGGGAAAGTCGGCGGCGGACGGCGCAGGCGGTCATGGCGTGTCGAACAGCGTCTTGCTTTCGGGTCCGCCTCAGAGCGTTCCCGAACCGCGGCGGTAGCTGCGATGCATGTCGGCAAGCCAGTCCGGCAGATACGGCAGCGACCATTCGATGATGGACTCCGCCGGCCCCACGAGGATTGACTGCCGCCACATGCGGCTCGAGTGAATGGAATCGGGCAGGCCGAAGAGAAAGACGCAGGCGCAGGCGACGATGATGCCGCGCACGAGGCCGAAGCACGCGCCGAGCGCGCGGTCTTCAAAAGAAATGGAGGCGACTTCAATGAGACGGCGGAGCAGCAGTCCGAGAAGGCCGCAGAGGAAAAGCGCCGCAACGAGAATCAGCACCGCCGCAATCATCACTCGCGGCAGATAGCCGATGCTCTCGAGCGGAATGGCCTCTGCGAGCTCTCCGGCAAAATTCATGGCAAGGAGAATGCCCGCCACCCAGCCGGCAAGCGCCAGGATCTCGCGCATGACGCCGCGCACCACCCCCACTGCCGTGGAGAGGAAGAGCAGAGCGATGATGATCCAGTCGATTTCAGTCATGGCGCGGAGCCGAGAATATAGGGGATTGCGTCGGACGGGAAAAGGCGGCCGCAAGGCCTGAGTCCTCTTGGGCGCAGCAAAAGCGAGGCCTGGCGGCAGAACGGGCTTCTGGACCGCCCTGCCGAATGCGCGCCTATTCTATTCGAAGAGGCGAGCCGCGCTGAGGCGGCTCGAAGAGGAATCATCTTAACGTAAAGGCATTTGCTCGCCGAGAAGCATCCCGCTACTGCTTCGAAATGAAGGGCTTCGCCGTGAAGCCGTTGAGAACGAGCGTGCCCACGACGCCCTCGGCTTCCTTGCTCGTCTTGTAGAGGCCGATGCGCACGCGCCAGAGCGTCGCCGCCTTGCGCTCGAGCGCCACGCGGTAGGCCGGCAGTCCGAGCAGCGTCAGACGCTTGACCGCCTTTTCAGCCTCCCGTTCCGAGCTCGTCGCCATCACTTGAATGTAGTAGCCGCTCCCGGTCGGCGGCGCAATGCCGACGCTTTTCACGGCCGGCGCCTGCTCTTCCTTCTGGACCTTCTCGGTCTTGCTCGCGGCCTCCGCCTTTGCTTCAGGCTTCTTCGCCTCTGCGGCCGGCTTCTGCTGCGGCGCCGCAGCGGCTTTCTCCTGCGCCTTCGCAGCCGGCTTCTCAGCCGAGGCAGCCGCCTTCACAGGCGCATTGGCATCAAGCGCAAGATTCGCCTTCGCGGTTGCGCCTTCTTCCGAAATCGTCGAATCCGCCACATCCAGATCGCCGCTTTCCTTTCGCGCGGACGGCACAGGCGGAATCTTCAAAGTCGTCGAATTGTCCGACACGTCAGGAATCGCCGTATCGAACGGAACATCCTTGAAGCTCTTCTCGCTGTCAAGCACAAAGGGCGCCGCCACCACGACAGCCATGAGCAGAATTGCCGCGCCGATGAGGCGATGCTTCGTGCGGCGGCGCGCCAGCAGCTCCTCGTCCGTCAGCTCGCGCATCGGCGGCACAGGCGCAGCGCGCAGCCGCTTGCCGGGCTTTGGCGTCGCGCCCGCCGCTTCTTCGCGGGGCACCGGGGCCATCACCGGCTCTTCGGGCTCGACGGATTCCGACGCGGCAGCTTCGGCCGCCGCAAGCGAAGCCCGCTTTTCGCGCTCGCGCGCTTCGCGGCGCGCCGCTTCGGCCTGAGCCTGCGCTTCTGCAGTTCGGGCGCGGGCCTCGCGGTCCGCCTGAGCCTTTTCAGCAGCAGCCTGTACGGCGCGGGCTTGATTCGCCGCTTCTTCTGCAGCGCGGGCGGCTTGAGCAGCCGCCCTTTCCTTTTCTCTGGCTTCGGCCGCTTCCTCGGCTTCGCGCTTTGCGCGCGCCTGTGCGGCAATGCCGTACGGATCGTAGGTCCCTTCGGAAGAGGAGGAAACCTCCTCAAAGGCCGGCGGCGCCGCTGATGCAGCAGCGCTGCCAGACCCGACGCCGGCAGCGCCTTCATCGTCGGCGGACTTTGCCAGACCTGAGCCCATCAAGGGCTCTTTTCTCTCAGCGCCAGCCGGCTCGAAGGCCGGCGCCTCTGTCTGCGCCCAGGGCGGCGGCACCTTCGCGGCGCCGCTTTCCGGCTGGCCCGAAGGCTCAGCCGGCGCCTGCGGCGCTTCGGCGCCCGGCATGTCGCCCGCTGTCGGCTCCTGACGTTCGTCCTGAGGCTTGACGGCGTTTTTCCGGAAAGGATTGAAGAACGACATGTCGCTCACCTTGAGAAAAATCGGCGGCGCGCACGCTGCGCGCCATCAGCGCATTATCGGCGGATGCCCTCTGCGGCAAGCGCTTCAAGCGCGCCCGTCACGGTGACAAAAGAGCCGAATACGATGATTCTAACAGGCTGCTCCGGATGCTCGGCGAGACGCTTCTGCGCGGCGGCTCGCGCTGCCGCAAGCGATGCGGCGACGCTCTCCGTGCGCGTGACACGCGTCATGTTGATGCCCGCCTCCTCCATGGAGGCCCAGAGCAGATCGCCGCTGCAGCCGCGCGCCGTCGGCAGGCCCGACATGTACCACTCGTCGATCTCGCCCTTCACGGCGCGGCAGACGGACGGACGGTCCTTGTCGACCAGCATGCCGAAGACCGCAATCGTCCATTCGCCCGGACGCTTCGAGCGGCGGAGATTGTCCGCCAGAACGCCGGCCGCCTGCGGATTGTGGCCGACGTCGAGAATCGTCGGGCAGGGATCCTTCGTCACGCATTCGAAGCGGGCGGTGATGTGCGTATCGGCTAGCGCGCGGGAAACGGCATCCTGCGTCAGCGGGAGCCGATCTCGCAGAAGCGCTGCGGCAGCCAGCGCGCCCGCCGCATTGCGGTACTGGTTTTCGCCCGCAAGCGAAGGCTTCGGCAGCGGATCCCAGACCAGATCGCCGATCCGAAAGCCGAACGTGCCGTCGGCATGCTCGTCGATTGAGAACTCGCGGCCGAGGCCGAAGTAGCGCGCGCCGATCTTGTGCGCGAATTCCGGCACGGTGGCCGGCGGCTCAGGATCCGAACAGACGGCCGGTCGGCCCGGGCGGTAGATGTGCGCCTTTTCAATGCCGATCAGCTCGCGCGTCGGCCCGAGGAAGGCAGTGTGGTCAATGCCGACGGCAGCGATGACGGAGACGTCGGCGTCGATCGAATTCATCGCATCGAGCCGGCCGCCGAGGCCGATTTCGAGAATCACGACGTCAAGCGCCGCATCCTGGAAAAGCTTCAGGACGGCAAGCCCCGTGTATTCGAAGTAGGAAAGCGAAAGGCCGTCGCGAGCCGCCTCCACCTTGCGGAAGGCGGCAATGAGCTCATCATCCGTCGCTTCGCGCCCGCAGATCACGGCGCGCTCGTTGAAGCGAAGGAGGTGCGGCGAGGTGTGCATGCCGGTGCGGTAGCCCGCTTCGCGATAGATGCGCTCGAGCATGGCGCAGGTCGAGCCCTTGCCGTTCGTGCCCGCAACGGTGATCACGGGGCAGTCGAAGTGAATGCCCATGCGCTCGATCATCGTCTTCATGCGGCCGAGGCCGAGGTCGATCGGCTTGTCATGCAGCCGTTCGATGAAGCCGAGCCAGTCGTCAAGCGTCTTCAGTTCTTCAGTAGACATGCTTACTTAAGTCCTTCGCACTCGAAATAGAGCGCTTCAAAATGACGGCGTCCGCCGGGGCCCTGCGGCCCGTGCGGCGGACGGACGAGACAGCAGAGCGCCGGAGCGCGCCTGCCGGACAATCAGCTTCAGCTGAAGCGAGGCGAATGCGCGGCGCCTAGACGCCGTTCACCGGACGCTTCTTCATGAGAAGCTGCGTGATGATGGAAATGCGCGCCCGCAAATCGCGCCGATCGACGATTTGATCGATCTGCCCCGTCTTCATGAGGTACTCGGAGCGCTGGAAGCCCTCGGGGAGCTTCTCGCGCACCGTCTGCTCGATCACTCGCGGGCCGGCAAAGCCGATGAGCGCCTTAGGCTCGGCGAGCACCACGTCGCCGAGGAAGGCGAAGGAGGCCGAAACGCCGCCCATCGTCGGATCCGTGAGAACCGTCACGAACGGCAGATGCGCCTTCGAAAGGCGGGCCGCCGCGGCGTTCGTCTTCGCCATCTGATAGAGCGACACCAGGCCTTCCTGCATGCGGGCGCCGCCCGATGCGCAGAAGACGATGTAGGGGCACGCGCGCCGGATGGCCTCGTCGACGCCGAGCGCGAAGCGTTCGCCCACAACGGAGCCCATCGAGCCGCCCATGAAGCCGAATTCAAAGGCCGCCGCCACAACGGGCTCGCGGCGCAGCTCGCCCGCCATCACAAGCAGCGCATCCGTTTCATGCGTCTTCGCCTCGGCGGCGGCATGGCGCTGCGGATAGGGCTTGCTGTCGTTGAAGCCGAGCGGATCCTTCGCGCGGATCTCCGAGCCGATCTCCACCGCCGTGCCCGGATCAAGGAACGAGAGGAGCCGCACGCGGGCGCCGAGGCGGAAATGGTAGCCGCACTTCGGGCAGACCTTGAGGCAGCGCTCGAGCTCTTCGGTGTAAAGCACCTGATCGCAGCCCGGACACTTCGTCCAGACGCCTTCAGGCACCGGACTCGTCTTGCGGGGCTCGTCCTCGCGCTTGATCTTCGGAAGAATGTGGTTGATCCAGCTCATTCAAAATCCTTGCTAGCTATGCAATCGCGGATCAGCGCGCGCGTTCGGCACGCGCCTCCGCGGGGAGGCGGCTCCCCATTCTGATTTGTCGGCGCAATTATACGGCCGCAGCCTCCGCCGCCCGCCGGCTCTCGGCCTCATCGAGGCGCTAGGCCGTACGGCGGAAGAAAGGAAGGCCGCCCTCAGTCCGGCGCCGCTCAGGAAAAGACGTCGCCGAAGGGGCCGCCCGTTTCCTGCGGCAGATCCGAATCCGGATAGTCGACCCCCGTCAGATAGAGGCCCGACGGGCTGAAGGTAGGCGCCGCAGCCGACCGGGCTTTGGCCTCGAGGGCCTCCTTGATCCAGAGCGGCTTTTCGCGGCCGGTGCCGACATAGATGAGCGCGCCGACGATGTTGCGCACCATGTGCTGCAGGAAGGCGTTGGCCTGAATGCGCACGCCGACTAAGCGCCCGAGACGCGCGATCTGAAGCGCCTTCACGGTTCTCACGGGCGTCGCCGCCTGGCATTCCGCCGCCCGGAAGCTCGTGAAGTCATGCTCGCCGATGAGCCACTTCGCGCCCTCGCGCATGAGCTCGACGTCGAGCGGACGCCATACCCAGCCCGTCATGTCTTCAAGAACAGGCGAGCGGACGGCGTCGTTGAGAATCCAATACTCGTAGGTGCGGGAGCGCGCGCTGAAGCGCGCATGAAAGTCCGGCGGCACCTCGCGCGCCCAGCGCACCGCCACCGTCTTCGGCAAGTAGCGGTTCACGCCCCGGATCCAGCTTCGGGCGGGCCGCTTCGCGCTCGTCGAAAAGCTCACGACCTGGTGCGTTGCATGCACGCCCGCATCGGTGCGCCCGGCGCAGATCGTCGCCACAGGCTCGCAGAGAAAGCTAGAGAGCGCCGACTCCAGCGCGGCCTGAACAGTGGGGCGGTCAGGCTGCACCTGCCAGCCGTTGAAGTCCGTGCCGCGATACTCAATCCCGAGCGCGTAGCTCTGCGCGCCGCCTGCGTCGGCCGGCATAGAAAGCGCCGCCGTCACGAGGCGCTCTCCAGCTTCGATTCGAGTGCGAGCGCGCGTTCGCGCTGCTCGGGCGTGCCTTGACGGCGGACTTCAAGAAGCAGCTCGCGCGCCTCCTTTACGGCGCCGAGTCCGATGAAGGAGCCGGCAAGCTTGAGCTTGGCTTCAAGCGCCTGATTCTGCGCCTCTTCCTTCTGCGCCTGGAGGGACTTCGGCGGCTCGGCAGGCGCAGGCGCAGGCGCCGCTTCTGCGGCCTGCGACTGAGCAGCCGGCGCAGCCTCGCCTTCAATGGAAACGGATTCGAGAGGCGGCACATGCTCAGCGCCAGGCTTGCCGGGCGCTGCCGCAGCGGCAAGGCCCGCTTCCGCCGCGAGGGCAGCCTTGGCCGAATCGTCGGCTTCAAGCGAGAGGTCGACGCTCTTCAGAATCTCCTCTGCAGACTGAAGGCCTTGAGGACCGCTCTTCTGCGCCGCCTCCTCTGGATCGAGCGGCGGCAGTTCGTCGTCGTCGGGGCTGAGCCAGGGCTGATCTGCCGGCGCAGCCGCGCTCTCTGCCGCTGCGGGTGCGCCGCTGTCTTGTGCCTGCGCTTCGGACTTGTCGACAGCTTTCTCAGCCGATGCGGCCTTTTTGTCCTCAGCCATCTGCGCGCGGACATAGGCTGCCGTCCCTGCGCCCATGGCGCCGGCCGTCGTGCCGTTCTTCACCGCTTCGCTCACCGCCGCGTCAACAGCCTGAAGCTGCGCGGCCGTCGAGGGCGCCACTGTCTTCTGGAAGGCCACTCGGCCGGATGCGGGCGTCTTGCCGGACGATTTGTCCTCATCGCGGCTCTTGCGGCTTCTGCGCAGCCAGGCCATGAGCGCAATAAGGCAGAGCACGACAACCGCCGCCATGCCAAGCCGGCCATTCAAAAAGCCGCTTTCTGCGCCTGAAGGCGCCGCCGTCCCGCCTGCGGAAGCGGCGGACGGCTCCGCATCGGAAGCCAGCGTCGGAGCAGACGTTTCGGCAGCGGACGGCTCGACAGGGTCGGCAGGCGAGGCAGGCTCAACAGACGAGGCTGCATCCGCCGCTGCGGCGCTTGGCGCCGGAGCGGCATCAGCCGCTGAAGCGCTTGCGGCCGGCGCGCCGCCCGAAGCGGGAGCAGCCTCTTCGGCCGCCTTCGCCTTCCAGTCAGCCAGCGCCTTGCGGCCGGCTTCGCCCACGGCTTCTACGCTCGCGCCGCCGCTCTTCGCTGCGTTCTGCGCGTTGGCCACGGCTTCGGCGCATTCGCGCGAAACCGCCTGTGCATCAATGAGATTCTGCGTCGGGAGCGGCACCGCCGTCTTCTCGCCGTGCATGGTGCGGAAGGACGAGAGCGCGTCCGTCGAGAAGACGAGCGTGGAAGACGGCGCCTCCAGCTTCTCCCCGACGACTATATGCGCCGGACTGCCGTCGACGAACGCATTGGGATTGCGGTCGGTGAGCGCGAGAGCGAGCTGCTCGAGCGTCGCGCCCGGGTAGCTTGGCCAGTAGAGCTTCGCGATGGACCAAAGGGTCATGTCGCGCTGCACGACAAAGGGCTTTTCAGCATCAAAGCCGTTGAGCGCCACGTACTCCTTCACGACATTGGGCGCAAAGCGGCCGCGGCGCTGCGGCGCAGCCGCAGGCTTGGAAGAGTCGTCCGCCTCGGCCGACGCCGGCGACGCCAGGGCCCGCGCAGATGCGGGTTCAGCCTCGGAGAAGCGTGGAGCCGGCGCCATAGGCACGGCAGGCTTTCCGGCCGCCGCCGCTTCGCGCCTCGCAGCGGCCTCTTTCGCGGCCTGCACGGCTTCAGCGGACACCGTCGTATGCTCAGCTGAAGCTGTGACGACGTAGCGTCCGTCCTGCGGCTCGATCGCATATTCGCGAACGGTCACGACGCCGCCCGCATTGAGCTCAATCAGCAGCGGAAAGCCGCCCTGGAAGCTCTCTTCGCCGACCACCCGAACGCGGACGCCGCTGTTGGCGCCGTCGCGCGTGATGCGAAGATCCTGCGCCTGTTCGGGCCAGCTCACGCCCTGCCGCAGATATGTGGCGGGAGGCGCCACGCGAACCAGAAGCGGCGACACGGTGAGATCAACATCGTTGATCTCCAGCACCGCATTGAGCGGCTCGCCCGGCCTGCTCTGCACCGTCAGGCTGCCCAGCGAAACGGCCGACGCCGCTTCAGCGGCAAGCGACGCCGCAGCAAAAAGCGCCGGCGCTAAGGCGGCGCAGAGAGTAGAGCGGCGCACTGCCTGGCGCACCGGCTTGCGCGGGACCTTCCCGGCGCATTTCGTCACGAAGCTCAGAAGCATGCTTCACACTGCGGGCGCGGCGCGGCCTCGCGCCGAACCGGTCCTGATCGAATGAGAATGAATGGCCTGATCATACAGCAGGCCGCGCCGGGTTCCTTCTCTTTCCCCCGGCGGCGATGCCGAGCGCCAGCGTGCTGATTGTGGCGGCAGCGCCCGCCCCGCTATGCTTGAACATTCGGCCGCCCAGCTCCGGCGGGGCTGCCGGCGTCCCAGACAGTTCTCTCCATTTGCAGGATCACCATGACGGATACCGCCTGCCCCGCTCACGGCGCCAGAGGCGCCCTTCTTGAAGAAGTCTCGCGCATTGCTCGCGACCTTGGACAGCGCATCGCCGAGCTTGCCGATGCGCTGGCGGACGAAAAGGCCGAAGCCTCGGCGAAGAGCCCAGCCGGCGCCGAGGCGCTGCCGACCCTCTCGGCGCTCTTCTACGGCGAAAAGCCAGCCTTTGAAGAGCGCTTCGCCGCCGCTGCGGCCGATGCCGGCCGTCTGCTCTCGCCGCTCGATGCGCTTCGGCTCGTCGCCGAAGCCAACGACCTCATCGCCAGCGAAAGCGCTGCCGCCGGCCTCGAGCCGCCCTGCGACTTCGAAGAGGCGGGCTGGTGCGCGCTGCTCGATGAAGCCCGCACCGCCGACGCGCGGGAGGCGCTCTTCAAGGCCTTTGAAGCGCATGCGCTGGAAGAGGAAGCTGCCGGGAACAAGCGCGGCGGGCTCCTCGCGCGCGCCTTTGCAATCTTTGAATTCGGCGGCCTCATCGACCGGCAGGAAAACGAACGCGTCATCGCGCTCATCGACCGCTCGGCGCCGCTGCTCGAAGGCCGGTGGTCCGGCGAAGCACAGAAGCGCCGCCAATTCCTGCGAGCGGCCAACGACCGTCTTGAAGGCCGCCTTTAAGCACGCGGCAGGCTCTGAGGCGGCAGCGGAAAACGCGGCACGGCGCCGCTAGAATGGCTGCACGCTGCGAAGGCGCCGCCTCCTGAAAGGACGCGGCGCCTTCTGCACTCCCCCTATCCGCTTGCTGAAAGGACGCTTCCATCATGTCTGCCACTGCCGACGCCGAGGTTCGCCGCGCCACGCTGATCGGTCTCTTCGCCCCCGTCTGCTGGGGCATGTCCGTCTCGCTCGTGCGAGGCATTGCAGAAGGCTTCGGCATGGCGATGGGACAGTTCCTTCTTTATGTCGTCGCGACGGTCTGCGTCTTCCTCATGGTCGGACTGCCTGATCTGCGCAAGATGGACAAGCGCTACCTCTTCATCGGCATTCCGACGGCAAACCTGAGCTCGCTCTCGTTCTGCCTCGCGATCTTCACCTCCACGGGCGGCGCGCAAACGATGGAAGTCGGCATGGTCAACTATCTTTGGCCGGCGCTCACGATTCTCTTTGCCGTCGTCTTCAACGGCGTGCGCACGCGCTGGTGGCTTTTCCCCGGCATCGCGCTTGCCTTTGCCGGCATCGTCGTCATTCTGAGCGGCGGCAGCGGCTTTTCGCTCACGGGCTTTGCCTCACGCTTTCTCGAGAACCCGCTGTCGTATCTGCTCGGCCTTTCGGCCGCAGTGACCTGGTCGGCCTATTCGAGCATGACGAAGGCTTGGGGCGGCCTCTCCAATCCCTGCACCCTCATCTTTTTGATCGACACGATCGTCTTCGGCCTGCTCTGGCTCTTCGGCGTCGGCGAAGGCCCTGCGTCCCCCGATCTCAAGGGACTGCTTTCCGTCGCATTCGGCGGACTTGCCGTCGGCGCAGCCTACGCCGCCTGGACCCGCGGCATGACGAAGGGCAACATGACGATTCTCGCAGCCGCCTCGTACTTCACGCCCGTCCTTTCCTGCATCTTCGCCATGTTCTGGATCCACGCCGAGCTCGATTCAAGCTTCTGGTCGGGCGTGGTGCTCGTCGTTGCCGGCTCGCTCCTCTGCTGGGATGCCACCGGCCGAGGCGTGCGGGCGCTGCAAAAGAAAAAAGCCGCCGGCTGACTAGCGGGCGGCTTGGGCCGGCAAGCCTTTCAAGGACTGCCAGCCGGTGCTTCGAGCAAGCTTGGCCGCTTAGCGCCGAGCCTGCTCCGGATCGAGCGTCACAACGCCCTTCTGCAGCATGCCGCAGGGCGCCCAGGAGAGCTTGGCCTTTCTGAGGCCTGGAATGCCCAGATCCTCCTCGCGATTGAGGAAAACGGCTTCCGCCGGCAGGCTTGCCGCAAGTTCAGAGGCAAGCGCCTGATAAGCGCCCGTAACCTCGCGCCTGGCCTTCTCGATATGAACGGCAAAAACCTGCGGCGACGCCATGGCGCCGAAGGTCAGGCCGTCGACGCGGCCCTCCGAGATGAGCAGGCCGCCGAGGAGCCCGAGATCTTCCCAATGTGCAAAAGCAACTCGAATGGCGCGGCGCTCCTCTTCGAGCGACGGCGTCATGCCGCCCGGCTCCTCTGCGTACCAGCGCTCAAGAAGTTCGCCTGCCATGGGGATGGTCTCTCGGGACAGCGCGACGAAGTCGTGCGTCGGATTCGCCGCGCGGTAGCGGCGCGCAAAGTTGCGCTTCTTCGCGAGAGGCCGGCCTTCCAGCCTTTCAATCGCTTCGCGCCGATAGAGATAGTCCCAGCCCGCCGATGCGCATTCAATGCGGAAGCTGCGCTCCGGCGCGAGCTTCTGCAGCCAGAGGAGAATGTCGGGAATGATGCCGTAGAGGCGCAGCGGACGGCCTGCGTTCAGCGCCTGGGCTTCAAGCGCGGCGAGAAGCTCCGCGCTCGCGCAGCACCCGAGCGGAAACTGCATCGCTCGGAAGCCTTCGTCAAAGCCGATCGGCGTCCAGTCGATGAAAAGGTGATTCTGCCATTCGGCGATCTGCACGCCCCGCTGCGGACCGCGCATCAGAAGCGAAGCCAGCGAGAGATTGCAGTCTCCAGTACCGTAATGCGGCAGATAGCGGCGCAGGAGCGTCAGATCGTCAAAGCTAAGCGGATGAAAGTCAATCGAAGGCATGAAGGGGGATACGGATGAAAATGCTTGAAGTCGAAATCTTCGCAGAAATGAAGGACGCTCGACAGATCGGCAGCTTGCCCCAAACGGCAAAAGGCGGACGCGTTTGCGTCCGCCTTGCCGCTGCTGCGAAGCTCTTCGAGATCAGCGCTTCACCACGTAGGCCGCGCGGTAAAGGAGCGCCAGCGCGGCGCCCGCCACGAGATTGCCGAGCGTGGCCGCAGAAAGATTCTTCAGAATCGCGCCGATCGTAATTGCCGCCGTATTGATCCCTTCGGGCGCAAAGCCCGAAAGCTTCACCAAATACGCCATCGGCAGGAAGAACATATTGGCGACGCAGTGCTCGAAGCCGAGCGCCACAAAGGCCGTCACCGGAAGAAAGACGGCCGCCATCTTGTCCGCCACGCCCCGAGCGGCGTAGCTCATCCAGACGCCAAGGCAGACGAGCAGGTTGCAGAGAATGCCCTTGAAGAAGATGGCGCCCCATCCCGCCGAGACCTTGGCCGCAGCGGTTGAAAGCAGGCCGCGCCCCACATTGCCGCCGTCGGCGATGTGCGAGAAGTAGACGAGCGCCACAAGAACGAGCGCGCCGAGAAGATTGCCGAGCCAGACTCGCACCCAGTTCCCGGCGGCGGTGCGCCAGCTGATGCGCCCGTCGGCAGCGCCGGCCGCAATCATGGCGTTGCCGGTGAAGAGCTCTGCACCCGCCACGACGACGAGAAGAAGCCCGACGGAGAAGACCGCACCGGCTGCAAGCTTCTGCGCCGCATAAGGAAAAGCAGCTTCCCCGGAAACGAGCGAGGAGAAAAGGGCGGCAATGCCGATGTAAGCGCCGGCAAGCGCCGTGAGCGGCAGCTGCCGCTGCCAAGTAAGCGCGGTCTTGCTCGCAGCAAGCCCGAGCACCTTTTCCGTTACCTGCGCAGGCGTATAGGCATCCGTCGACGGCGCATCGTTAGCCATGAAAAGCTCCTCCAAAGATCTGCATCAAAGCGGCGCGCGTTCAGGCGGGAAAATCAGCTCAAAAAGAAGCGTGCGGCGCTTCAAAAAATTACGGGTCCTCATGCTACAGGCTTGCAACCCCGCGCACTCCTTCAAGCAGACTCTTCTTTGGGATTACCTCTGCGGATGCAACAGCTCAGCCATTTGTCTGAAGCTACCATCCTGATGGCGCCAACATCGCCATTTTCAATGCATTTGTCGCCAAAAATCAGCAATTAGGCAAATGCTTGTACCCAATTTGGCCTTTGCCTCGGACGCTCTTTTTTCTTTTTTCCGCTAAGGCCTTCTGCTGTGGACCGCGCCGAAGAAAATCATGACAATCTTTGCGGGCTCGGAATGAGCCTCCCTACACATGCTTTTGAACACTGGAGAGCACGACATGTTCAAGTTCGTCAAGTCCGCCGCGGTTGCCGCCATTGTTGCCGGCGCCTTTGCGTCCAGCCTCGCCGCCGCCGCGACGACCTACATCGTCGGCACTGGCGCGACGTATCGTCCGTTTGAGTTTGAAACGCCCAACAAGGAGCTCGTGGGCTTTGACGTCGACCTGATGAAGGCCATCGCCAAGGAAGCCGGCTTTGAGGTGAAGTTCATCAACACCCCGTGGGACGGCATCTTCAACACCGTGAAGAACGGCGACCGCGACATCATCATGTCGGGCATTACGATCACCGACCAGCGCAAGGCCGAAGTCGACTTCTCCAAGCCCTACTTCCTCGCGCATCAGCTGATCCTGACGAACAAGAACCTCAAGATCAACTCGCTCGCCGAGCTCAAGGGCAAGCTCATCGCCGTCGTGAACGCCTCGGCTGGCGACATCGCCGCTTCGAACGCCTTCGGCAAGGCCTCGCCCAACATCCGCCGCTTCGACAACACGCCGCTCGCCATTGAAGAGCTCTTCAACGGCGGCGTGGACGCCATGATCGGCGACGTCGGCGTCCTGCAGTACTATGTAACGCAGAATCCCGACAAGCAGTTCAATCAGTGCCGCGATCCGAGCTTCCAGGAGCAGTACTTCGGCATTGGCGTGCGCAAGGGCAACAAGAAGGTGCTCGACGACGTGAATCTCGGCCTCCAGAAGGCCATTGATTCCGGCGCCTACGCTGAAGTTTACAAGAAGTGGTTCGGCGGCGAAGCTCCGAAGCTCCCGTAAACCAAGCCATTCTGTATTCTCAGGCGCTCTTACGAGAGCGCCTGCGGCGCCGGATGCACATCCTGCAGCGGATGGACATCCGGCGTCGGCATATTCGGCGGCGGCTCTTTCAGAGAAGCCGCTCCCTGTGTTATTCCTCCTCCCCTCTTTTCTCCAACATCAACCGCCTAGGGATTCACTGATGTCAGGCTTTCGCTCCGACGTAATCGTCGAATACTGGCCGCTCTTCGTGCATGGCGCAGAGATGACAGTGGAAATCACCGTCATCTGCGTGGTGCTCGGCGTCATTCTCGGCATGCTGCTCGGCATGGGCCGCCTCGCCGGCGCCCGCAGCCATTCGCTCAACCGGATCCTGCACGTGTGCGTGCGCTGGCCGATTGCGGTCTACGTGAGCTTCTTCCGCGGCACGCCGCTCTTCGTGCAGATCTTCCTCATGCACTTTGCCGTGCTGCCGGTCTTCATCCACCCGGTGGACGGCCTGCTCATTGACGGCGCGCTCGCCCGCGAGCTGCGCGCCAACTACGGCGCCTTCCTCGCCGGCGTCACGGCGATCACGCTCAATGCCGGCGCCTACATGTCGGAAGTCTTCCGCGCCGGCATTCAGTCGCTCGACAAGGGACAGATGGAGAGCGCGCGCAGCCTCGGCATGACGTTCTGGCAGGCCATGCGCCACATCATCCTGCCGCAGGCCTTCCGCCGCATGCTGCCCGCCCTCGGCAACAACGCCATCTCCATTCTGAAGGACTCGTCGCTGGTGTCGGCCATCGGCCTTGCCGAACTCGCCTACGCCGCCCGCACGGTTGCCGGCGCATCCGCCCGCTACTGGGAGCCTTACATCACGATTTCTCTGGTCTACTGGGCGATGACGCTGCTCCTCGCCTTCGGCATCCGCAAGCTTGAAGCCCATCTCGGCAAGGGCGATGAGGGACTCAAATGACAGCAGACAAGAATCAGAAGCCCATCGTTGAAATCAAGGGCCTGGTGAAGGACTTCGGCGAGCACCGCGTGCTCGACCACATCGACTTCTCGGTCTACCCGGGCGAAAAGGTCGTCGTGCTCGGTCCTTCCGGATCCGGCAAGTCGACGATGCTGCGCTGCATCAACGCGCTCGAAGACGTGAGCGGCGGCACGATCATCGTGGGCGGCATGGAAGTGACGAGCCCCAAGACGGACATCAACCGCCTGCGCGAGCATCTCGGCATGGTGTTCCAGCGCTTCAACCTCTGGCCGCACAAGACGGTGCTCGAAAACGTCATGCTCGCGCAGATGATCGTGATGAAGCGCGGCGCGGCGCAAGCCAAGGAAGTGGCGCTCCGCCTGCTCGACCAGGTGGGCCTCAAGGAGCGCGCCGACGACTATCCGGCCCGCCTCTCCGGCGGCCAGCAGCAGCGCGTCGCCATTGCGCGCGCTCTTGCCATGGATCCGAAGGTGATGCTCTTTGATGAGCCCACCTCGGCACTCGACCCGGAGCTCGTGGGCGAAGTGCTCGCCGTCATGACGAAGCTCGCCGAAACGGGCATGACCATGATCGTCGTCACACATGAAATCGGCTTTGCCCGCGAAGTGGCCGACCGCGTCGTCTTTATGGACGGCGGCCACATCATCGAGCAGGGCTCGCCGAAGGACATCCTCGTCAATCCGAAGGAAGAGCGCACCCGCGCCTTCCTGAAGCGCGTGCTCTAAGCGCCGCGAGGAGAAGAGCGGCGCGCATCCGCTGCGCGCCGTCTCAACAAAAGGAAGCGGGGGTTCGGACTGTTCCGAACCCCCGCTTCCTTTTTGCCTTTCAGCAGGCTCGGCAGCCGCCTCAGTCGACGACCTCGCGGCCGATGAGGTCGTGCTCCTGATTCGCCGTGATTCTCACGTTCACAAAGTCGCCAGGCTCGAGGTGGCGGTCAGTCGTGACGTAGCAGACGCCGTCGATGTCGGGCGCATCAGCCGTCGTGCGGCCGACAGCCACGCCGTCTTCATCAGGCGCCTCGTCGATCAGCACCTTCTGCACGGTGCCGATCTTCTTAGCGAGCTTCGCGAGCGAAATCTCCGCCTGCACTTCCATAAAGCGGCGGCGGCGCTCTTCGCGCACCTCGTCAGGCAGCTGCCCGGGCAGCTCGTTGGCCGCGGCGCCGTCAACGGGCGAATAGGCAAAGCAGCCCACGCGGTCGAGCTGCGCCTCGCGCAGAAAGTCGAGCAGGTATTCAAACTCCTCTTCCGTCTCGCCGGGGAAGCCGGCAATGAAAGTGGAGCGGATGGTGATGTCGGGACAGACGGCGCGCCAGGCGGCAATGCGCTCGAGATTCTTCTCCGCCGATGCCGGACGCTTCATGAGCTTCAGGATCCGCGGATGCGCATGCTGGAAGGGCACGTCGAGATAGGGCAGGATCAGCCCCTCGGCCATGAGCGGAATGACCTCGTCCACGCTCGGATACGGATAGACATAGTGCAGGCGCGTCCAGAGCCCGAGCCGGCCGAGCTCGCGGCAGAGGTCGACCAGATTCGTATGCACCGGGCGTCCGCCCGCGAAGTCGAGCTTGTAGCGCTTGTCGAGGCCGTAGGCGGCGGTGTCCTGGCTGATGACGAGGAGCTCCTTCACGCCGGCGGCCTTGAGGTTTTCCGCTTCGCGCACGATGTCGCCGATCGGACGGCTCTTAAGCTCGCCGCGCAGCTTCGGAATGATGCAGAAGGTGCAGTGATGGTTGCAGCCTTCGCTGATCTTGAGGTACGCGTAGTGCTTGGGCGTCAGGCGCACGCCGGCCGCCGGCACCAGATCGTCCCAAGGATCATGCGGACGGGGCAGCGCCTCGTCGACCATGCGCATCACTTCGTCGACGCTGTCGGGCCCCGTCACGCCAAGCACCTTCGGGAAGCGCTTGGCAAGGTAGTTCGAGCCGTCCGCCTCCTTCTTGCCGCCGAGGCAGCCGCAGACGATGACGCGCCCGTTCTCTTCAAGCGCTTCGGAAATCGCCTGCAGGCTCTCAGCCACCGCTTCATTGATGAAGCCGCAGGTATTGACGACGACGAGATCGGCTTCCTTGTAGGTGCTGCCGATGCGGTAGCCGCGCGCGCGAAGCTCCGTCACGATGCGCTCTGTATCGACGAGCGCCTTCGGACAGCCGAGCGAAACGAAGCCGACAACGGGAATCTTTTGGGTCATGGGGATGCGCCAGAGGGTCTGAAAAACTGGAGGAAAAGGAAAGAAAGGCCGCGATGATAGCGAAGTGCAGGCCCGAACGCGACGCGCCGAGCCTGCGCCGAACTAGGCGGCCTGCGCAGCTGCAGGCTCGATCCAGATCACGGCCGCATGCCTGCCGGATTTTTCGCCGTCGCGCCGGAAGCTGTAGAAGCGCGCCCGATCAGCATAGGTCGAGAGTCCGCAGTCCGCCGCCGAGGCGGCAGGCACGCCAGCCTGCGCGAGCGCTTCGCGGGCCAGCGCGGCAAGATCGCCGAGAAGCTTGCCCTCTGCCGGCGCCGGCCGGAAAGCGGACGCGGCGCCCGGAAGCGTCTTGAGCATTGCGTCTCGGACTTCCGGGCCCACCTCGAAGTCGTCAGCGCCGATGCGGGGGCCGAGCCAGGCGCGAAGCGCCAGATCCGGCACTTCGGCGCGCATGGCCTCGACGGTCTTCTGGATTACGCCTGCGGCAAGGCTGCGCCAGCCCGCATGGACTGCCGCCACGATGCGGCCGCGCTTGTCGGCGAGCAGCACCGGCAGGCAGTCTGCCGTCATCACGCAGCAGACGACGCCAGGCGTCTTCGTGTATGAGGCATCGGCTTCTGGCGGCTGCGCGGGATCAATGCCGTCGGCGCAGACCACCGCAGCGCCGTGCACCTGCCGCAGCCACTTGGGCTCGGCGGGCAGCATCTGCGCGAGGATGCTCCGGTTCATGCGCACGCACGAGGCGTTGTCGCCCGTGTGGTCGGCGAGATTGAAGCCCATGATGCCTTCCGGGCCGCCCCAGGGGCCGCTCGACACGCCGCCGGTGCGGCAGGTGAAGAAGGCGCCGACGCGCTCCGGCGCATCGGGCGTCCACTCGGGCGAGACGCGCTCGAGCTCAGGCTTGAAGAAATCCGGCATATCGATGACTTCCGATTCGTTATCAAAGACAAAAAAGACGGCGGCAGGCGCTCGTCAGGCCTTGTCGAAGACGGTCGCCGGCTCGTCGGTCGGCCCGAAGCCGAGCTCGTCCATCAGCGCGGCCATGTCGTCGGGCGCAGGCACGAACCACTGCATCTCTTCGCCCGTTCTCGGATGAATGAGCCCCAGACGGGACGCATGGAGCGCCTGGCGATGAAAGTCGAAGAGATTCTCCATCTTGACGGCGATGCCCGGCGCACGGCCGCGATAGACCTGGTCGCCCAGAAGCGGCAGGTCCTCGCCCGTGAGATGCACGCGGATCTGATGCGTGCGGCCCGTGTCGAGCCGGCAGGCGACCCAGGTGAGCGGAATGCCTTCGGCGCTCGTCCAGTCGATCGCCCGCACGCGGGTGCGCGCCGGCTTGGCGCGCACGCCCGTCGAGCCCGGGAAGCCGCGGAAGCGCGTGCGGCTCTTGGGATCGCGGCCGATCGGCACGTCGACCACGAAGTCGGGAGCGGCCGAACCGATGGTGATGGCCCAGTACTCGCGCTTGACGGTGCGCGCCTGGAGCTGCCGCACAAGGTTCGTCTGCGCGGCGAGCGTCCTCGCCACGACCATCAGGCCCGTCGTGTCGCGGTCGAGCCGATGCACAATGCCGGCGCGGGGCACGTCCTTGAGCTCCGGATAGCGCCAGAGGAGGCCGTTGAGCATCGTGCCCGAATGGTTCCCTGCGCCCGGATGAACGACAAGTCCGGCAGGCTTGTTGCAGATGAGGATGTCCTGATCCTCGTAGACGACATCGAAGTCCACGCCTTCCTCAGGCGTGAAGTCGAGCGACTCGTCGAGGCGGGGCTCCTCGAGGAGCCGGATGACGTCGCCCTCGGCCACCTTTTCGCGCACCTTGAGGCAGGGCTCGCCGTTCAGCAGCACGGCGCCTTTCTCAATAAGCTTCTGCAGCCTCGCGCGCGACGCTTCCGGGACGAGCGAAGCGAGGACTTTGTCCAAGCGTTCTCCCCAAAAGCCCTCGACGGTGAAAGTTGGTAAAGTGTCGCCTTCCAGGGCCTCATCCTCAAAGACCTCGCCGCTATAATCGAGCGCGGCTTCGGCCTCTGCGGCGCCGCCGCGGGCGGCCTCTTCGACACTGCTATCGACTCTGCTCGTCATGAACTTTCGCATTCCTCTCAAACGGATTCTGATGCGCGCTTCTGCGCTTGTTGCAGTCACGCTCGCGACGGCTTCCTGCTCATGGCTGCAGAGCCTGGACAAGGATCCCACCATCGACTGGCCGGCCGACAAGCTTTATACCGAAGCGCGCTCGGCGCTTGATGATAGCAACTGGACGCAGGCAAAGGACTACTACCAGAAGCTTGAGGCGCGCTATCCCTTCGGACAATATGCGCAGCAGGCCCAGATCGAGCTCATCTACGCGACATGGAAGGACGGCGACGCCGCTTCCGCCGTGCAGGCCGCCGACCGCTTCCTGCGCTCGTACCCGAATCATCAGAACAGCGACTACGTCATGTATCTGAAGGCGCTCGCCACGCTCAATCAGACGGACAGCTGGTTCAACATCCTGGCCGCTGAAGACCTGGCCGAGCGCGATCCGAATGCCTCGCGCGAAGCCTTCGACACCTTCAAGGAGCTGGTGCTGCGCTACCCGAACAGCCGCTTTGCGCCGGAAGCGCGCCGCCGCATGCACGAGCTCGTTCTCGCACAGGCTGAGCATGAGCTCAACACGGCGAACTACTACTACGTTCGCCACGCCTACATCGCCGCAATCGACCGCGCGCAGCACGTCGTCAAGGAATTCCAAAACACGCCGATGCGCGACGACGCTCTTGAGCTCATCGCCAAATGCTACGACGAGCTCAAGATGCCCGAATATGCTGCGGACGTCCGCCGCGTCATTGAGCTGAATCAGCCGGATAAGAAAGCCAATTGAAAGCCGGACGGGCGCTGACGACCCGCCGCCATTCCTCAGAAAGCCCGCGCCTTGCCCTGCGCGGGCTTTCTTTTCGCCCAGTTCCGTGCGCGTCGGCTCGCCGCGCCCGACCAGCCAGCCAATGGCCTCTGCGAACCGCAGCGTCAGGAGAGAAGCGTTTCGATTTTTGGAACGCGTCACTCAAAGCGACTGCAGCGGGGATAGCTCGACGGAGGCTGAACGCTTAGCGTGAAGACATGGGCGCGGCAGAGCGCTGCGCCACCCATCAAGCGGCATCGCGCAAGGAGGCATGAAGCCATGGCAGAAATGTTCAACCTCTACGGCAGCAGGCGGCGTCCCCATTTGATTGAAGAGACGCTTCTCTCGGCTGATCCTGAATATCAGCGCCTCTACAGCGACTGGGCGGGCGCGCGCGATCCGGAAAAGCAGCAGCGCTGCCGCAGAGCCGTAGCCGCCTACCGCGACAGCCGCTGGCTCTCCTACAAGGACAAGAATCCGACGCTCTTCGAGCAGATCCGCGCCGAGCGCGAAGCGGCGGCCCGCACGGAGCGCCCGAGCGCTTGATGCGAAGCGCTGCGAACTAAAAAAAGAGGCTCTTCGCCGGTGCGGCGCGGAGCCTCTTTTCATCCCCAGCCGAGCCGATCAACCCGCTTCGGCATCCGCGGCCTGAGCCGCCCGCTTTCCGCGCGCCAGATCGAGAGGCGCGAGCATGAGAAGCGCCGCCGCAAAGAAGAGGCCGGTCGCCCAAAGCGCGAGCCGATGGTTGTTGCCCACCGACCAGGAGACGGCGCCATAGAAGAGCGGACCGACGATGGCGGCCGCCCACAGCATCATGTTCCAAAAGCTGAAGAATTCCGCGAGGCGCTTCTTCGGCGCAAGGAGCGCCACCATGGCGCGCCCGGCAGACTGGGACGAGCCCATGGCGAGGCCCGCAAGATTGGCCGCCGCCCAGAAGAGCCCTCGGCCTTCGGCGAGCGCCGCCGCGGCGATCATGGCGAGCCAGAGGCAGAGCGTCAGCGCCAGCGTGAGCTTGTGGCCGAGCCTGTCCTGCAGATAGCCGAAGCCGAAGGCGCCGACCGCTGCCGTGATGTTGACGAGAAAAACGAGCCGAATCGTATCTTCGGTCGTAAATCCCATCACAGCCGCAGCATAGACCGCCGAGAGCGTGATCACGACAGCAACCCCGCACTGATAGCAGAAGCCGCAGACTGCCAGGCAGGCAAAGTCCCGAAAGCGCGGCAGGCTCTTGAGCGTATGCGCGACGTCGCGAAAGCTCTGAAGGCCGGCGCTGAGGACGCCCGCACAGCCGGACGCGCTCTCCCGGGGCGCGGAGCGCTCCTTCACCCAGAGAAAGAGCGGCGCCGCGGCGGCGGCAAAAACCGCCGCTGTAATGAGAAGCGTGCCTGAAACGGCTTCCTGCGCCGTGAGGCCGAAGCGCTCCGCGCCGATGACGAGCAGCAGCGAAAGGCCCAGCGTAACGATGCCGCCGCAGTAGCCGAAGGACCAGCCCCAGCCCGACACCTTGCCCACGGTCTGCGGCTTGGCGAGCTCAGGCAGAAAGGCCGAATTAAGCGTCTCTCCCACGTTGTAGCCGAGGTTGGAGACGACGACCATCGCGGCCGCCCACGCAATGGTGCCGGGACCAGAGAATGCGAGGCCGACGGTGCCGGCAATGCAGAGTGCCGTTGCGGCAAAGAGCCAGCGCTTCTTCTGCGCCTTGGCATCGGCCAGCGCGCCGATCAGCGGCATCGCCGCCATGCCGACGGCGTTGGACGCCGCCACGACGCAGGTCCAGGCAAAAGTGGCCCAGTCGGCGCCGCCGCACACCACTGAGACGAAGTACGCATTGAAGACCGCCGTGAGCACCACGGTCGTATAGCCCGAATTGGCGAAGTCGAATGCGGCCCAGGCCCAGACTTCCCGGGGCGAGACGCCCGGCTGCAGCGCGTCGCGCTTCATGACTGCACCTCCTCTGCCGTCGGACGGCAGAGCATCTGCAGATGCGTGAGCACGCTCCTAGAGAGGCTTCTCACCGCATAGCCGCCTTCAAGCACGCTCACGAGTCGGCCGCCGCAGAGCGAGCCGCCCGCTTCCACCAGACGGCGCGTGATGTAGGCAAAGTCGACTTCGCTGGCTTTGAGCTGCGCCATGCGCTCCTCGACATGCGCGTCGAAGCCCGCAGAGAGGAGAATGGCCTGCGGCTGCCAGGCGCTGAGCGCCGGCAGCCACACTTCATCAACGATGCGCCGAAGCGCCGCACCGTCTGCCCCCGCTGCGAGCGGCGTCGCCACGACGTTTTCCGGCTGCGGCTCGAGGCGCCGATTCGGATAGAGCGGCCACTGAAAAAGAGAAAAGAAGCGAATGTGCGGATTGCCCGCCACGATCTCCTCCGTGCCGTCGCCGTGATGCGCGTCGAAGTCGAGGATCGCAACGCGGTCCAGCGCCCAGCGCTCGATCGCATGCAGCGCGCCGACGGCGATGTTGTTGATGTAGCAGAACCCCGCGGCGCGGCGGCGCCCTGCGTGGTGTCCGGGCGGACGCACGGCGCAGAAGGCGTTTCGAATGCGGCGGGCGAAGACTTCGTCGACCGCAGCGACGACAGCGCCTGCACTGGCCATCGCGCAGGCAAAGGTGTCGGGGCCCACCGGCGCATCAGGAGCGTCAAAGCTCGCCATCGCCTCTGCGTCGCCTGCGCTTGCGCGCTCCAGCCGGTCGATGTAGTCGGCATCATGCGCAAGGCAGACGTCGCGCCTCTGCGCCAGTCCGCACTCCACGCGCCTCAGATGCGCGTCGATCCCCGAAGCAATGAGGCGCTCTTCAAGCGCTTCAATGCGGGGAGGCTGATCGGGCGACTCGGACTGAGGGCTCGGCCGTTCGACGAACGGATGCGTGAAATAGCCTGTCGGCAGGCGCAGCTGCGCCTGCGCAGCGCCTTGTGCGGCAGCAGCAGCGAATTGAAGAAGCGGCATGTCCTCGGTCATAGGCTCTTGAAGCGGGGACGCTGAAACAGGAAGAGACCCGAGCGCGATTCCAAGAAAGCTCAGTGCGCCGGGAGTTCAGAAGAATACTGTAGCGCCTCGACGGCGTTGGAAGGATTTTCCCGGCTTCATGCAGCAAAGCGGCCTGCCGGCTCCCGCTAGAATCGAGCACAAGAATTCTGACGCGGTCCGGCGCTGAGCCCTCGCGCTCATCGGTCCGGCTGCGCGCTTTTCGGAACTTTTTGTAATGAACGAACGCCTCTCCCGCCGTCTTTGCGCTCTTGCCTTTGCCTGCTCGCTCAGCCTATTCCTTCCCGAAGCCGCCTCTGCGGCCGCGGAAAGCGCGGCCAAGCAGCCCGCAGGCGCCGCAGCCGAGGCGCCTCAGGCTGCACTGAAGAACCAGACGGCGTCCGACTACCTCTCCCGCCCTGAGGTGATCGAATTTCTTGAAGCCGTGGCTCAGGACAAGAAAATCCCGCTTGACTGGCTCAAGGATGAAGTGGCTGTCGCACGCTACTCGCCCCTCTCCGAAAAGTACACGACGCCCAAACCCAAGGCGAACAAAAAGACGACGCCCGACAAGAACTTCCTTCTCTATCGGCGCAATCTCGTCAACGCCGACCGCATCGAGCACGGCATCGACTTCATCGAGCGCAACCGGAGCGTTCTTGAACGCATCGAGCAGGAAACGGGCGTCAGCCTCTGGGCCGTGACGGCCATCATCGGCATCGAGTCGATCTACGGCCGCAACATGGGACGCTTCCGCGTGCTCGACGCCCTCATGACGCTCTCCTTCGACTACACGCGCCGCGCCAAGTACTACCGCAGCGAACTCGAGAGCTTCCTCGACTTCTGCTGGCGGCAGCAGGTGAAGCCCGTCTCGGTGACGGGCTCCTTTGCCGGCGCGCTCGGCCTGGGACAGTTCATGCCGGCGAGCCTCAACGCCTACGGCCGGGACGGCGACGGCGACGGCAAAATCGACATCGTGAAGAGCGAGCCGGACGGCATCGCATCGGTGGCGAACTTCCTCAAGGTGCACGGCTGGGCGCGCGGCGAACGGCCCCTCTACCCAGTCGAAGCGTCAGACGACATCTTCAGAAAGACCCGCTCGGGCGGCATCAAGACCCACACGACGGTGGGCGCCCTGCTCGAAGCCGGCGTGAAGCCGATCGGAAAGCTTCCCCTCAAGGCAAGCGATCCCGCCATGCTCGTTGACCTGCCCTGGATACAGCGCGACAACACGCGCGGCACCGACTACTTCATCGGCACGGATTCCTTTGCGGCAATCCTGCGCTACAACCGCAGCTACTTCTATGCCTCGGCCGTCACGCTCCTCGCCTATGAACTCGAGGCGCGCATGAAGGCAGAAGACGCGAGAGAGGAAAAGGCCGGCGGCGCCCAAAGCGCCGTTGCCGGCGCAAGCCAGACCTCCGAGACGAAGAAGTAAGTGTTATTGCTTACGTCTCTTCTGCCTTTCTGCAGAAGAGACGCCGGAACGCCGCCTCCAGCCCGTCATACGCAGCCGGACCCTCTCGAAAACCCGCAAGGGGGCTATGCGTAGAAATACCTCGCTGTTAAGATCATCTTGCCTGCAGCTGAAGCGCTGCAATGGGTGCGCCGGAGGAGCCGGCCGCGCCGGGACGCCGCCTCCCTTCTTTGGGCGTCCGCATTGCAGCGCCTTCGTCTGGCTGCGGGCCGAGCGCGCCTCAATGCAGCGCGCCCGGCCGGCCTGGACTCTTCAAGACCAGCGCTTCACCTCGGAGCGCGAAGAGAACATCCGGCAAGACGGCGCCGCTCACGCTCCTTCTTTCGGGCTGCGCCTCTGAAGTCTGGCTCCGGGTGAAAGGCGGAGCCGCACTGGAAAGAAGATTCTCCCGCCATGCTTACCGGCGTTCTCCTCGGCATTGCCGCAGGCGCGCTCTGGGGCCTCATCTACATTGCGCCCCTGCTCGTCCCTTCCTACAACCCTGTATTGGTGGCCCTCGGCCGCTTCGTGGCCTTCGGCCTCGTGTCTCTCCCATTTCTCTGGCCGCTGCGCCGAGAGCTCTCGAAATTCACCCGAGCGCATGTCTTTGAGGCCTTCCGGCTGGCCTTCTTCGGCAACGTCGTCTTCTACTGCCTGCTCACCATCTGCATCCGTCTGGCGGGCGCACCGCTTGCCGGCATGCTCATGGCCGTGATCCCGGTGCTCGTCGCCGTCGCCTCCAACATCCGCTACCAGAAGGAAGGCCGAGCGGCGCCCTGGCGGCGCGTGCTGCCGCCCCTGGCCGTCATCGTCGCCGGCCTGGTCATTGCCAACTGGTCCGAGTTCGAGCTCATCAGCCGTTCGAGCGCCGCAGGCGGATCGAACTTCTGGATCGGCGCAGGCTTCGGCCTCTCGGCCGTCGCTGCCTGGACCTGGTTTTCGATCTTCAACGCTGAGTGGCTGCTCAAGCACCCCAAGCATTCGGCAAGCGCCTGGACGGCGCTGCAGGGCGTGACGATTCTGCCCGCCGCCGCGGCGCTCTTCGCGCTGCTGGCCTGGCCGGTCGGCTTCATGCATACGGAAGCGGGCCTTTTCGGCGACGCGCCTGCACGATTCCTCGGCGTCGCTTTCATGGTGGGGCTTCTCTGCTCGTGGGCGGCGATGATCTGCTGGAACCAAATGAGCCAGCGCCTGCCCTCTGCGCTCGGCGGCCAGCTCATCGTCTTTGAATCGATCTTCGCCGTGATTTATGCGCTCATCTACCGCGGCGAGCTGCCGACGCCCACGATGGCGGCAGGCTTCGTCATTCTCCTTGCGGGCGTGCTCGGGTCGCTTCGTGCCTTCCGCATGCCGCTTGACGGCGCCCGGTCGGAGAGCCGCCAAGAAGCGCATCTTCTCGGCGCAGGCGCGCCTCAGAAGTCCTTCGCGCAGAGCGGCGAAGCAGGCCGCTGAGCCGCGCGCAATAGACAGCCAAAGCAAAGCCGCCGTCCGGCCCGAGCGCCGGAACGGCGGCTTTCTTTTCGCCGGGAGCGCTTCAGGCGACAGCCTGCACCGTAAAGGTGCCCACGCCGTTCACGCCCGCCATGACGGCGTCGCCCGCCCGAACGGCCGCCGCGCCTTCAGGAGTGCCGAAGAGCACGACGTCGCCGGGTTCGAGCTCCGCTCGGCGCGAGAGCTCGCAGAGCACGCCTATCGGATCAACGGCCGCGCGGGCCGTGTTGCCTGCCTGGCGCTTGGCATTGTTGAGATAGAGGAACATGTCGCACGAGCCCGGCAGCGGCGTGCGATAAGCGGGCCTCAGATGCGAAACCGGCACGGGACCGGCCAGCGCGGCTTCAGAGAGCGGCGCGCCCAAGCGCGTGAAGGTCACTGCCGTGCACCAGCCCCAGACAGCCGCCTCAGCCTCTTCGCGCGACCAGCAGCGCCCGCCCTCCGAGAGGCATGCCGCCACTTCCACGCCCGCCGAAAGCCCCATGCCGGATTCTCCGGCCGGCAGAATCGCCGCCGCCGCATCCGTCACCGGCTGCAGCGCATCCGTCGGACGCAGAAAGAACGAGAGCGACTTCGGGTCGGCGCTGGCGCCTTCGCCGCAGGCGCCTTTCGTGCACCAAAGCCGGCGGACCGGGAAAAAGAGGTAGCGCTCGTCCTGAACCGGAATCACCGGCAGCTGTGCTGGCGCAAAGAGAAATGACATGACGGCTCCAATGGCCCGGGAGGGTGCCGGACCGATCGCTGCAGCATCTGACGCCTAAGCGGCAGACGCTGAATGAATGAATTTGCAAAACTCCGGCATTGTACGACGCGCCCTTCCGGCGCCTCGGCGCGCCGCAGCGGCAAGGGGCGGGCCGGCCGCCGGCAAACTTCTGATGCAATCGCAATCGCGCTAAGAAAATTCTCGCGGTTCAACCTGAGCGGCGACGCCGCTAAAATGCACGCTGGTCCGCGCCGCGGAAAACCACCTGCGCCCCTAAGCAAAAAATATGACTAACAGCAACGCTCCCCGCCGCGAAAGCCTCGCGAGCATCGGCCAGCGCCGGCTTCAGGCCGTCCGCTCAAAAAGCATCTACGTTTTGCCGAACGCCTTTACGGCAGCCGCATTCTTTGCCGCCTTCTACGGCATCATTCAGGCGATGAACGGCTCCTTTTCCGCCGCAGCCATCGCGGTCTTCTTCTCCATGCTCTTTGACGGCATGGACGGACGCGTGGCGCGCCTCACCCACACGCAGTCGGAATTCGGCGTGCAGATGGACAGCCTCGCCGACGCCGTGAGCTTCGGCGTCGCTCCTGCACTCATCGTCTACGAATACTCGCTCGTCGAGCTCGGCAAGCTCGGCTGGGCTGTCGCCTTCATCTACGCCTTCTGCGCGATCCTGCGCCTTGCGCGCTTCAACTGCAATGTCGGCGTCGTGAGCAAGAACTACTTCCAAGGCCTGCCGAGCCCGGCCGCCGCCGCGCTCGTCTGCGGCTTCGTTTGGCTTGCCGTCGAAAACAAGCTCCCGGACTGGCTTGCGGTCTATCGCAGCGACATTGCCTTCGTCGTGACGCTCTACGCCGGCCTCACCATGGTGAGCAACGCGCCGTTCTTCTCCGGCAAGAGCTACGCCGTCGTGCGCACCATTCCCTTCTGGGTCATCGTCGTCGCGGCGCTCGCCTTCATCGTCATTTCGAGCAATCCGTCGCTCTCGATCTTCGTTCTCTTCTGCATCTATGCGCTCTCGGGCTACGTCTACGAGTTCTGGTGCTGGTGGCGCGGCCGCCCGAATCCGATTCAGGCCGACCTTGCGGCGCAGCAGAAGGCGCTTGAGGAAGCCGAAGCTGCCGAAGCGAACGCCGCTCAGCACTAGCGCGGCCGCTGCAGAGCGCGGCTGCGCCTGCATGCCGCCGCCTTCGCTGGAATTCAAAGCCTCGGCGCCGTGTAGCCGCCGAGGCTTTGCTTTGCGCGCTGTTTGTCCTGCACGGCGCCGCGCCTTGCCCCGCCGAGCGCATCAAGGAGTCCCTTCATCATGCCGAAGCGCAATGACCGGCCGGCCGTCGACGAAAGCGGCGCCGGACTTTTTGAAAATGCCGTGACGCTGCTGCGCATCCTGCAGCTCATTCCGCAGCGCCGATGGACAACCGTGCGGGAAATTGAAGCGGCGCTTGCCGGCGAAGGCATTGCCATGCACCGCCGGACGCTGCAGCGCTATCTCAAGACCATCCGCGAGCACGCTGACGTCTTTCCCGTCACCGTCGACGCCAGCGCCAGGCCTTACCGCGTGCAGTGGAGCACAGCCTCCAAGGGCCTTCACCTGCCGGCGCTGACGCCCCAGGAAACGCTGCTGCTGCGGCTTGCCGAAGAGCACCTGCGCTTTCAGCTGCCGGCGGGCATTCTTCAAAGCCTCAAGCCCCTCTTTCGCGATGCCAAGCAGCAGGTGCAGCTTGACGAGAAGGCCGGCTCCCGCAGCAAGGCCTGCTCGTGGCTGAGAAAGGTGAAGGTCGTGAGCCCCGGCATGCCCTTCATGCCGCCCGTCATCCGTCAGAACGTCTTCGAGAACGTCACCGAAGCGCTTTTCCTTGACCGGTTCCTCGCCGTTCGCTACCGCAGCGCCCGCGGCAAGATCACGGAGGCGCGCGTCATGCCGCTCGGCCTCGTGCAGCAGGATGTGCGCACTTACCTCGTCTGCCGCTTTGAAGGCTTCAGCGACTGCCGCCACCTGGCGCTTCACCGCATTGAGTCGGCGCGGGTCACCGCCTTCGACTTCGAGCGGCCCGCGGACTTCGACCTCGAGGACTACACGGCGCGCGCACCCTTCAACTATGCGCAGGGCCGCACGGTGCGCCTGACGCTGCTGACCGACGATCCGGCGCTCGTTCAGAATCTTCGCGAAACCCCCTTCAACAGCACGCAGCAGATCGAGCCTGCGGCGCTCGGCTCAAACGGCAAGCCCTCGCGCTGGACAATCGCTGCGACGCTCGAGGACTCGCTCCTGCTCGACGGCTGGCTCGCCATGCGCCGGCAATCGATCCTCAAGTCGGAAAAAGCCGTTGTCGCTTCGGCGCCGGCCAATGGCGCTGAGGCTGCAGCCTCTGCTGCGCCGGAAGGCGCTGCCGAGCCTCGCGGCAGCCAAGACGGCCATGGCGGCGAAGCCGCGCTGCCTGCGCAGCGCTTTCCTTGGATCCCTGAGGATTCGATTGAAATCGAAAACCGTCGCGTCGTCTGCCGGCCTCGAGGGAAAAAGACGCCTTGAGTCCCTGCGGCTGACGGCTACGCCGCCGCGCCTATGAAAATGGGCCCTCCAGCCTGAAGCCGGACGGCCCGAGAAGCTCACAGCGGGCGCAGCGCGCTCAGCGGATTAAAGCCTTGCAATGGTGGAGAGCACGCCGGCTACCTTCTCGCCGATCACGCACTTCACCTCAGCCTCGGGCGGCAGATACACATCGACGCGGCTGCCGAAGCGGATGAAGCCGTAGCGCTCGCCGCGCCGAAGCGTCTCGCCCACGGCTGCATGGCAGAGAATGCGACGAGCCACGAGGCCCGCCACCTGAATGAAAGTCACCCGGCGGCCGTCGGCCATGCGCACCGTCACGGCATTGCGCTCGTTGTCGGTCGACGCCTTGTCAAGATCGGCCGACAGGAAAAGTCCTGGCGTGTAGGTGATTTTTTCAATGACGCCCGCCACCGGCGCCTTCTGGCTGTGCACGTCGAAGACGTTCATGAAGATTGAAATCTGAATCGCCTCTTCGCCCGTCTCCGGATTCACCGCTTTCTGCACCTTGCAGACTCGGCCGTCCACAGGACTCACGACGTCGCGGGGATCCTGCGGCTCAGGACGCACGGGATCGCGGAAGAAATTGAGGCTGAACGCCGTAAAGACAAGCGCGAGGAACGCCAGCAGCTCCCAGTCGAGGATCCAGAAGGCAAGCGTCACGACGACGCCGGCGCCGATGATGGGCCAGCCTTCGCGGGCAATGATGGGATAGATCGTTGAGCGGTTCTGCAAGGGAAGCCTCAGGATAAAAGCAAAAGAAAAAAGAGCGCCCCGCTTTTGGAGCGGCACGGCTGAATTCTAGCGGATCGCTTCTATACGCTAGCCGTTTTGCGGGACCTTCTCCTGAGGCTGCTGCGAAAAGATCCAATTGAGGAACGTTCCCTTGTTGCGCGAGCAGATGTAGACAAGCCCGTCGCCCTTGAACTTCATAACGACGCCTTCGCCCGTAATCTGGCTCTGCACAAGCTTGCCGAGCAGTCCGGAGCGGCTCGTATTGATCGAGAGCTCGTGCTCGAGCGACGCATCCCACGCAACGAGATGACCGTTGTCGACAAGAATGGGGCGATCCGGCGCCACCTTCATCGCGCGCACGTGGCCGAAACCCGACACGGCGAGCGTTCCGCTGCCGGAGGTCTTCATGATGAAGAGCCCGCCGTTGCCGCCGAAGATCGCCTTGCCGAGGCCCTGCGCCTGCGTTTCGATTTCGATGCCGTCGGTGCTCGCCAGAAAGGCGCCGTCCGAGAGGCAGTACTGCCGCTCGCCGACCTCGAGCAGCTCGATGCCGCCCGGAAGATTGGGGGCGAGCACCGCTTCGCCGGGCCCGTCCGGCGCATCAATCCACTGCTGAAAGAAGGTTTCGTCATTGAGGAGCTTGCGCGCGAGCGACCCGAAGAAGCCTCCGCGCGTGCGGCCGCGAAGCGAGAGCGAACGGTCCATGGCCACCATGGCGTTGGATTCGGTCGCCACGGCGTCCCCCTTCTCCAGCCTGACAATGAGAAGCGGATCGACGCCGCCTTCAATCTGAAACTGAACCATGGTCGTGAAAGTCCTTCAAAGACAGCCCGCAGGCGTCCCCCGCATTCAGACGCGGCGGATCCCTGCGGAATAGGAAATAAGCGCGCGGCAGAGCGCTACGGCTTGATGCGAACCGTCATCTGCACGCGCACGGTCACTTCGCCCGTGCCGGCGCTCACCGCCGGCGCCGCTGCGGCAGCTGAGCGCGACAGCCCGTTGGCCGCCGGAAGCGCCAGATAACGTACAGACGGCCCGGATGCACTCGTGGAAAGCGACTCTATTTTCACATGCTTCTCATCAAGGCCGATGGCTTGCGCCGCGGCCGACGCCCGGGCGCCTGCTTTGCGGATGGCTTCGGCCAGAAGCTCGTCTTCGGCCGCCTCGCGCGATTCGCGCGAAATGCCGAACTGAATGCCGTCGTAGTCCATGGCGGCGCCGCCCGCCGAGAGCGCTTCCGGCAGCTGCGAAAGGTCCCGCACCGTCACGCGGATCGCCTGCCGCACCCGCCAAGCGCCGGGCGTGCGAACTTCGCCTTCCTTGGCTTCGCGGTAGACGGGCCACGTCGAAAGATCGATCGTCTGCGCTTCGACAGCGCTTCCGAGCGCCTTGAAGGCGGCGAGCGCGGCATTGCCGGCCTTCGCCACATCTTCGGCCGCTTCAGCCGCCGTCGGCTTCTGCGACTCCGTCGTGAAGGTCACCGTCGCGAAGTCATTGGGCACGATGCGGCTGGCTTCGGCGGAAAGCGTCATGACGGCGCCCGCTTCAGCAGCGGCGGGCACAGCGCAGGCAGGAGATGAAAGCAAAGCGGACGCCGCAAAGACGGCGGCAAGCATCGGCAGAGCCGTACGGAAAGCCGGACGGCAGAATTCAGCAGCATGCGTCATGAAAGCGCTCCCCCCAACAACACGAAATCCGGACGCGGTCCGGCGGGCCGCTTCCAGCATCCATGCCGCAGGAAGCGCCGACCTCCGCTCTTCGATCCTATCGGAGGCCAGCTGCAGCGGGCGTCAAGCTTTGCAAAGAATCCGCAAAGCCAAGACAGCGTGAAAAGGCGGCTCTTTCCGCCGGACTGCCGCCGAAAGCCCTGCATTTGGGATGGCTTTTGCTGTCGTTTTTCAATGTCTACAGGCCATTTTCATAAGCAGTTCCCCTAATTTTGCATGCGTTCATCGGGAAAGCCGCTCACCTGATGACAGCCGCCGCCGTGCATCAGGCATTTCAACTGCTACCTTTGGTTACAATCAAAAAACGGGCTCTCTTCGAAGCAGCATTCCCTCGCATCCCCGGCAGCCGCCTGCTCGGCGGCATCGCACGGGGCTTCTTCTTTCCGAGCTCGGCCAACACAACATCAAGCCCTCTGCACGCATAAGGATTACTCATGGCAACCACCTCCACAGCAGCGCAGTGGACCTCCAGACTCGGCTTCATCCTGGCCTCAGCCGGCTCGGCGATCGGCATCGGGGCGATCTGGAAGTTCCCCTTCTGGGCCGGCGCCAACGGCGGCGCCGCCTTCATCATCCCCTACATCGTCTTCTCGCTGACGATCGGCCTGTCGCTCGTCATGGCTGAAATCGCGATCGGCCGCCGCGGCCGCGGCTCCTGCGTCTCGGCCATGCGCAAGGTGGGCGGCGGCAAGCTCTTTGCTGCGCTCGGCACCTTCGCCGTGCTCACGAGCTTTCTGATCCTCTCCTACTACTCGGTTGTTGGCGGCTGGTGCGTGGCCTACCTCGTCGATGCCATCCGCGGCTCCGTAGCCTCGCCCGACGCCGAAGGACTCAAGGCGCACTTCGCCGACCTCGTCTCGAACGGCTACCTCAACGTGGGCTGGCACTTCGCCTTTTTAGCCATCACCTGCGGCACCGTCGTCCTCGGCGTTGAACAGGGCATCGAGCGCCTCTCGAAGTACCTGATGCCGACGCTCTTCATCCTCATGCTCGCGCTCATCGGCCGCTCGCTCACGCTCGACGGCGCCTGGGCCGGCGTCGAGTACCTCTTCAACTTCAAGCTAGAAAACGTCACCTCTTCGTCGATTCTCAACGCGATGGGCTTCACGTTCTTCTCGCTCTCGCTCGGCGGCGGCATGCTCATCACCTACGGCTCGTACCTGAAGCAGGACGTCTGCATTCCGACCGCATCGGCCTGGGTGGCCGTTCTTGCGGACATGGCAGCGCTGCTGGCGGGCCTCATGATCATGCCGGCCGTCTTTGCCTTCGGGCTCGAGCCCAACGGCGGCCCGGGCCTCGTCTTCGTGACCGTGCCGATGATCTTCTCGCACGTGCCGCTCGGCAGCCTCTTCGCGTTCCTCTTCTACATCTGCCTCCTCACGGCGGCGCTCACGAGCGCGGTGTCGCTTCTCGAAGTCGTGGTCGCCTTCATGCACAACGAATGGCGCTTCAGCCGCCGAGCGGCTGTGATCGTGAGCTTCGTGCTCCTCTTCCTCCTCGGCGCCGTGTCCGCGCTCTCCTTCGGGGTCTGGAGCGGCTTCACGGTGGGCGGACGCAACTTCTTCGACCTGCTTGACTTCGTCTGCACGAACTTCATGATGCCGATCGGCGGCCTCGCCGTGGCGGCCCTCATGGGCTGGAAGGCCTGGCCCGCCTTCCGCGAAGAGCTCTCCACGCCGCGCAACTTCGGCGCAGCCGTGCTGAGCTGCATTCGCTTCCTCGTGGCGATCCTCGCCCCGATTCTCGTGCTGGTAGCGGTATTCCAAGGCCTCTTCGGCTGATCTTGCTTCCCTTTTGAAAGCTCGGCTTTGAAACGGTCCCGCTCGTCCGATGAGTTCGGACGGCGGGACCGCTTCGCTTCAGCCCCTGAAAACAAGCGCTTTCTCCTCATCTTCCGTCTCGATGCCGTCTCAGCCTCGATAAGATTGAAGAGACTTCGCGCGCTTTCTAAGCGGCGCCGCTCCCAAAAGAACAGCCGCCGAACGCTGAAGCCGTTCCCCCTCAACCCTAAATGACAGGAACCAAACACCATGAGCGAACGCAGCACTTGGACGAGCCGCATCGGATTCGTGCTAGCTAGCGCCGGCGCAGCCGTCGGCCTCGGCGCGATTTGGAAGTTCCCCTATATGGCGGGAACGAACGGCGGCAGCGCTTTTCTCTTCCCCTACATCATCCTCACCTTCACGGCAGGCCTCGTCATCCTCATCGCCGAAGTGTCGCTCGGACGCCTCGGCAAGGGCGGCATCGTCACGACCTACCGCCGGCTTGCCGGGCGCGCCTTTCTGCCGGCGGGCTATCTCGGCGTCCTCACGGGCTTTCTCGTTCTCTCGTTCTATTCGGCCATCGGCGGCTGGACGATCGCCTACTTCTGCGAAGCGCTCGTCGGACAGGGACTCATCGCCGATCAGTCCCTTCTCGGCAAGCACTTTGCAGACTTCACGGCCGATCCCGTGATGGCGCTCGGCTTTCAGTGGCTCTTCCTGCTTCTCAACGGCCTCATCGTCGCGCTCGACGTCTCGCGCGGCATCGAGCGCGTGAGCAAGATCCTCATGCCGCTCCTCTTCTTCCTGATGCTCGCGATCATCATCCGCGGACTGATGCTGCCGGGCGCCGCAGCGGGCCTTGAATTCCTCTTCAAATTCGACCCCGAGGCCTTCACGTTCCACGCGCTCCTGCAGGCGATGGGCTTCACCTTCTTCTCGCTCTGCGTGGGCTGCGGCTGCATGATGACCTACGGCTCCTACGTCGACCGGCGCACGAACGTTTCGCGCGCCTGCCTCTGGATCGCCTTCCTCTCGGTCGTCTCGAGCATCATGGGCGGCCTCATGGTGATGCCTTCGGTCTTCGCCTTCGGCCTCTCGCCGACCGCCGGCCCCGGCCTCACCTTCATCACGATGCCGGCCGTCTTTGCGCAGATGCCCTTCGGGCAGCTCTTCGCCGTGATCTTCTACCTCTGCCTCATCGTCGCCGCCATCACGTCGTCGGTTTCGCTCATCGAGATCCTCGTCGCGTACCTCGCCGATGAAAAGGGCTACAGCCGCCCGAAGGCCTCCGTCATCTCCACCGTGGCGCTCGCCGTCGTGGGCGCGCTGCCCTGCCTCTCGTTCGGCATGCTCGCCGACGTGAAGCCCATCGCCGGCAAGACCTTCTTCGACATCTTCGACTTCTTTACGAGCAACATCTCGCTGCCGATCGGCGGCCTCGTGATCCTCTACCTCGCGGGCGTGAAGCTCTGGCCCCAGGTGTCGGCCGACATTGCGGGCGAGACGCCCCGCTCGGAAGGCTGGCGGAGGATGCTGCGCTTCAGCTGCTGCGTGATTGCGCCGATCCTCGTCATCGCCGTGCTGATCTCGGGCTTGCTCTGACGCAGCAGCCCGCCCTCGGAAAGCAGGCGCCCAACGCGCCTGCTTCATCTTTTTCTTTATTTCCTCGCTCCTTCTGCCATGCCCGACGACAGCTCCCCCACTGCCGCCCCTGAACGCGCCGCCTGGTCCTCGCGCCTCGGCTTCATCCTCGCCTCCGCCGGCTCTGCCGTCGGCCTCGGCGCCATCTGGAAGTTCCCCTACATGGCAGGCAGCAGCGGCGGCGCCGTCTTTCTGCTGCCCTACATCGTCTTCTCGGCCGGCCTCGGCCTCACGGTCCTCATCGCCGAAATGTGCATGGGCCGCGCAGCCAAGGGCGGCGCCGCCAAAGCCTTCCGGCTCCTCGGCGGCCGCTCTGCGGCGCCCCTCGGCCTCATCTCCGTTCTCACCGGCACGCTCATCCTGGGCTTTTATTCCGTTGTCGGCGGCTGGTGCCTCCACTATTTCGCCGAGGCGCTCACGGGCGGCGGCGCGGCCGACGACCCGACAGCGCTCAAGGACGCCTTCTCAGCCTTCGCCTCATCGGGCCTCTCGCCCTCGCTGAGCCACGCGGCATTTCTTGCCGCTACCGCAGCGGTCGTCCTCTTCGGCATCGAGCGCGGCATCGAGCGCATGAGCAAGATCCTCATGCCGCTCCTCTTTCTGCTCATGCTCCTCCTCATCGCGCGGGGGCTGACGCTGCCGGGCGCATCGGCCGGACTCGCCTTCCTCTTCGAACCCAATCCGGACGCCTTTACGGCCGAGGCGCTGCTGAATGCGCTCGGCTTCGCCTTCTTTTCGCTCTCAGTCGGCTCCGGCTCGATGATGAACTACGGCAGCTACCTCTCTAGCAAGGTGAACATCGGCGCCTCGACCGCCTGGATCGTCTTCCTCGCCGTGCTCTCGTCCATTCTCGGCGGCCTCATGGTGATGCCCGCCGTCTTCGCTTTCGGCCTCTCGCCCGATGCCGGCCCCGGCCTCACCTTCGCAACGATGCCTGCGGTCTTCGCCCACCTGCCCTTCGGCGGCGCCTTCGCCGTCGCCTTCTATGCGTGCCTCTTCGTCGCCGCGCTCACAAGCGCGATTTCCATTCTGGAGATGAGCTCGCAGTACTGGGTCGACGAGCACGGCCTCTCCAAGCGCTCGGCCGTTCTCGGCGTCTCGACCTTTCTGGGCCTGCTCGGCATTCTCTGCGCGCTCTCCTTCGGGCCGCTTGCCGATGCGAAGCTCTTCGGCATGACGCTCTTCGAGCTCCTCGACTTCGCCACCTCGAACATCGGCATGCCGCTCGGCTGCCTCGGCATCGCCTGGGTGGCGGGCGTGAAGGCATGGCCCGCCGCTGCGGCGGAGCTCTGCCGCAACGCAAATTGGCCGAAGAGCGCGCTCAAAGCCTTCCGCTTCATTCTCTGCGTCGCCGCGCCTGCCGTCATCCTTCTCGTGGCGGCCCGAGGCCTGGGCCTCTTCTGAAGCGGCAGACAACCCTCATTCAACACTCAAACCCTTCGTCAGCTTTTCCTACATGTCTCAGAATTCGCGTTCCTCCGGCTGGGGCTCCCGCCTCGGCTTCATCCTCGCCTCCGCCGGCTCTGCCGTCGGCCTCGGCGCCATCTGGAAGTTCCCCTACATGGCAGGCACGAACGGCGGCGCCGTCTTCATGCTGCCCTACATCTTCTTCACGCTCACCGTCGGCATTGCGCTCCTCACGGCTGAATTCGCCATGGGCCGCGCCGGGCGGCGAGGCGCCGTCGGCAGCCTCAATGCCGTCTGCGGCAAGCCTTGGGGCCTCTTCGGCGGCATCGGCGTCTTCACCGTCTTTCTGATTCTCTCGTTTTATTCGGTCGTGGGCGGCTGGTGCCTCAAGTACGCCGTCGACGCCATTTTCGGCAGGGGCATCATCGCCGATGCGGGCAAGCTCAACGCCTACTTCGGCAGCTTCGTCTCCGACAGCACGCTCTCCTTCATCTACCTCGCCGCCTTCCTCGTTCTGACGGGACTCGTGGTCTTCAAGGGCGTCGCCTCGGGCATTGAGAAGCTCTCCAAGGTGCTCATGCCGCTGCTCTTCCTCCTCATGGTGGCGCTCATCATCCGCGGCGTGACGCTTCCCGGCGGCTGGACGGGCGTCGAGTACCTCTTTGCGCCCCGCTGGGAAGACTTCAACGGCACGGCGCTCTTCAACGCCATGGGCTTCTGCTTCTTCTCGCTCTCGCTCGGCGCGGGAACGATGATCACCTACGGCTCGTACCTCGACCCGAAGGCCAACCTGCCCTCGTCCGTCGGCTGGATCGCCTTTCTCGCCATCCTCTCGTCGATTCTCGGCGGCCTCATGGTGATGCCGGCCGTCTTCGCCTTCCATCTCGATCCCACGGCAGGCCCCGGCCTCACCTTCGTGACGATGCCGGCCATCTTCGCGCAGATGCCCTTCGGCGAGATCTTCGCCGTCTGCTTCTACCTCTGCCTCGTCGTCGCCGCGATCACGTCTTCCGTCTCCATGCTTGAAGCGTGCACGGTTCTCATCACGCAGCAGCTTTCGCTCTCCCGCACCAAAGCCATCCTGCTCGTTCTCGCCGGCAGCGCCGTCGTCGCCTGCGCGGCCAACCTCTCCTTCGGACCGTGGGCGGACGCCAAGATCTTCGGCAAGAACCTCTTCGACTTTCTCGACTTCATCACCTCCAACATCGGCATGCCGACCTCGACCTTCGGCATCGCGCTCGCCGCCGCCTGGGCGGCCTGGCCGGCGACGAAGCGCGAGCTCGAGAGCGCCAAGCCGCTGAGCGAGGCCCAGCTGCGCACGATGCGCATCCTGATCGGCATCGTCTCGCCCGTCTTCGTTCTCATCGTGGCGGCCGGCGGTCTTTTCTGACGCAAATCCTGCCGGGGGCATCCGACAGCGCCCGATGGCGCTATGCTTGACTTCACTATGGAAAACAGCGAAGCATTCGGCTCTGCGGAGCCCCCCGGCGCGCCCGCGCAGACGGGCGACGCCGCCTACGCCGGCCTTCTCCGGTACGAATGGCGAGCGCACCGCGCGCTCTGGCTCGCGGCGAGCGCCGTCATTCTCGCCGCTTCTTTGGGCGCCGGCCTCTTCTCCGGCCGGGAGCCCCTCTGGGCGGCGCTTGTCGCCGGCTTCTGCGACGCCGTCCTCATTCTGGCGGCGCTCGCGCTTCTTGCCTTCGCCCTCGCCTGGCGGCACCTGCGAAAGGCTTCCGAGACGCTGCACTTCGAAAAGCGCTCAGCCTTCATTGATGCAGCGGGCGGCGCGCTCCTGCGGCGCATCGGCCTCATCGCCATCATCGTCATGGCGGCTGAAACGATCAACGTGCTCCTGCCGGCGTAAAGCCCTTCCGACCCCATCGACCCCGGCTTTCTTCTCCGTCATGTCCAACCCGCTCGCCGAACAAACCTACTTCCTCATCAGCACCACGGATTACGTGCAGAGCCTGCGCACGCTGCACCGCAGCACGCGCGGGTGGCACTACTACTGGCTCAAAGGAAGCCCCGAGGATCCGGGACAGCGCTTCACGACCGATCCGCTCGAGCTCCTCGGCGCCATTCTTCTCGATCATCAGATCCGCACGGTCGACCCGCTCGTTCCCGGCCCCATTCTCTCGACGACGGCGAGCGAAGCCGACGTCGCGGTCTATCAGGGCGTCGATCTCTTCGACTGCTTCGGGCGAAGCGCCTTCGTGCGGCCGGAATCGCCGCTGCCGCCCGACGCGGTCCGCGCCCGCGGCGAGGCGGCGCTCCCTGCGCTCAAAGCGTGGCTCGAAGCGCACGACGCCATGCTCCCTGCGGGCGAGCATGTCGAGGCCATTCTCGGCCTCTAGCGCGAATGCCGTCCCCTCTTTTCCCCCATCACGGAAGCGATCATGAAGCTTGAGCGACTTTTCTTCGCCTATTTCTCCCCCACGGGCGGCACGCGCCGGGTCATGCGGCGGATGCTCGCCGCAGCGCGCGGCACCGGACTCTTTCTTGAAGAGCTCGACCTGACGCTGCCGGAATCGCACGCCCGAGCGCATGCCTTCGGCGAGGGCGACGCCGTCTTCTTCGCCTCGCCCTGCTACTACGGCCGCGTGCCGACGCTTGTGGCCGAAGACTTCGGCCGGCATTTCCTCTCGAGCCGTCCGGAAAGCCGCGCCGTCGGCATTCCCGTGACGGTCTTCGGCAACCGCGCCTATGAAGACGCCCTGCGCGAAGCGGGCGACCTGATGCGCGCGGCGGGCTTTGCCGTGGCCGCGGGCGCCGCCTTCGTCGCCCGGCACAGCGTCTATCCGAAGCTCGCCGCCGGCCGGCCGAGCGACCAGGACGAGCTCGTCATGAAGCGCTTTGTGAATGCCGTGATTGAAAAGATCCTCAGCGCCGAGACGACGGAAGCGCTCACTTCGCTTCAAAAGCCCTTTCCGGGCGAAGGCCCCTACCGCCCTGGCGGGAGCGTGCCGGCCGTGCCGATGCCCGACCCGCAGGAATGCTGCCGCTGCGGCTCGTGCGCCGAGAAGTGCCCGGCCGGCATCATCGATCCGCAGACCTTCATCGTGACGAGTCCCGAAGAATGCCTCGCCTGCCGGGCCTGCATCACGGCCTGCCCCGATCAGGCGCGCGACTTCCCGGAGCCCGTTCGGAGCCGGCTCGAAGCCATGCTGGAGAAGATCGCGGCCGCCAACGCCGCGCCCAAGGCGCCGGAGCTCTTCCTCTGACGCATCCCGCCATCCGGCGCTCCATGACCGTCAGGCGGCGTCTGAGCCCGAGCGCTCCGGCGCCGCTTCGCTTGTCTGAGCCTGCCGCCTCGCCGCGAAGCCTCTTTCCTCTCGTTCCTCCCCATGCCGAAGCCCTCTTCCTCTTCTGAACGCCCCGTCCTCTTCGTCTCCGATGCGCTCATCGAGCGCCTGGCGCCCTCGGGCGCCGGCATCGCCGTGATCGACGGCCTCGCCGTCGTCGTGCCCGGCGCGCTTCCGGGCGCCCGAGGCGCGCTTCGCTACCGCAAGCCCCTTCCCGGCGGACGCCAGGGACTCGCAGAAAGCTTTGAAGAAGCGTCGCCCTCGCCTTACGCCGACTCGACGCGGTGCGCGCTCGCCGGCATCTGCGGCGGCTGTCCCTTTGCGGGCCTCGCCTATGAAGCCGAACTTCGCCTCAAGGCCAAGACGCTCCTTGAAGAGGCGCTCGAGCGCCGCGGCCTTCTGCGGCCCGGCCTTCTCTGCGAGCCGATCGGACAGCCGGCCGAGCGCCGCACGCGCTTTCGCAACAAGGCCGTTCTCTATCCCGCCCAAGACGGCAGCAGCCGCCTCGGCTTCTTCCGCACCCGAAGCCATGAGGTCGTTCCCGTCGAAGACTGCCCGCTCGCGCCGGCCTGGATGGCCGACACCGTCCGCGCGGCCGAATCGCTTCTCGCGAGCGGCATGCTGACGCCCTACGACGAGGCCTCGCAGCAGGGGAGCCTTCGCGCGCTGCTGCTGCGCGAGGGCACAACCGAAGACGGCGGGCCGGGCGAGCGCCTCGCCTGCTTCGTGCTTCGCGAGGCGCCGGAAGCCGCCGTAAAAGAGGCCATCCGGCGCGCGGCGGCGCCCCTCGGCCTCGCGAGCCTCGCCCTCAATATTCACCCCGAGCCGGGCAATGCCGTCCTCTCCTTTGCGCCCGGCGCCATGCAGCTTCTTGCCGGGAAGCCTGCGATCGACGCCTGGATCGGCAGCCTCGTCTTTGAAGTGTCCCCGGACGCGTTCCTGCAGGTGAACGCCGTGCAGACGCCCGTCCTCTACCGGACGGCGCTCGACGCGATTGATCTCGGCCCCGGCGACGTGCTCCTCGACCTCTGCTGCGGCGTCGGCACCATGACGCTTTTGGGCGCCCGGCATGCCGCGGCGGCGATCGGCATTGAATCCGTGCCGCAGGCGGTCGCCTGCGCCCGGCGAAATGCCGCGCGAAACGGCATTCGCAACGCTTTCTTTGCCGCCTCGCCCGCTGAAGCGGCGCTGCCGGCGCTCCTCGCGCTGAGCCGCGGCGAGGCGGCAGCGCCCGACGCGCACGCGGCCCTTGAAGAGGCCTTCGGCGGCGAGCGGCCGCAGTCCTGGCCGCTGCCGACCAAGGCGATCCTCGACCCGGCCTTCAAGGGCCTCGGCGAAGCGGCGCTTGAAGCGCTCGCAGCGCTCCCGATCGAAGCCGCCGCCTACGTCGCCTGCGGACCCGAAGCCTTTGCGCGGGATGCGGCGCGCCTCGAAGCACTCGGCTTCGCGCTCGAGCGCGTGCAGCCAGTCGACATGTTTCCGGGCGCCTGCCACATCGAATGCGTGGGCGTGCTGCGGCGCCGCTGATTCTCAGCGGTAAAGCCCCTCGAGGTACGCCTCGGGATTGGAAAAGAACTGCAGGGCCTTTTCGATGCGCCTCGTGCGGAAGAAGTCCGGCAGGCTCTTCAGCACGAGGGGCCCGTAGCGCTTTTCCACCGCTCGGGAGTCGCAGAGCATGAAGACGCCGCGGTCCGTCTCCGAGCGGATGAGGCGGCCTGCGCCCTGCTTGAGCGAAATGATCGCTTCCGGAAGCGTATAGGCCATGAAGGGATTGCCGCCCCGCTCCCGAATCGCATTGCAGCGCGCCGCCGCCACCGGATCGTCAGGCGGACTGAAAGGGAGCTTGTCGATCACGACGAGCGACAGCGCGTCGCCCCGCACGTCGACGCCTTCCCAGAAGCTCATCGAGCCCACGAGAATGGCGTTGCCGAGCCGGCGGAACTCTTCAATGAGCGCCGCTTTCGGCATGTCGCCCTGCACGAGCAGCGGATAGGAGAGCCCGTTCGCATCGAGCCGCTCGCGCAGCGCCGCCGCAGCGCTTGCCACGGCCGCAAGCGACGTGCAGAGAAAGAACGTGCGGCCGCCCGCGGCGTTGACGAGCGGCCAGGCCGCTTCGACCACGCGCTCGGCATGCTCGGCGGCGTTGCCTGAGGGCGCCGGCAGCTGCGGCAGATAGAAGCACCCCTGCTCCCAGTAGTTGAAGGGGCTCGGCCACGAAAACGCCTTCGCTTCGCTTTCCGAGAGGCCGATTTCGGCGAAGAAGTGCGAGAACTTGCCGCCTGCCGAGAGCGTCGCCGACGTAAAGACCCAGGCGCCGCCTTCGGCTTCGCGCATCTTGCGGAAGTCGTCGGCAAAGGAGAGCGGCGTGCGGCAGAAGCGCACGCCGAGCTTCAGAATCGACACCCAGCGCACGAATCCATGGGGATCTTCCGGCGGCGGCTCGCCCGCTTCAGCGCGCTTGGCGAATTCCGCCGCAACGGGCGCCCAGGCGGCCACTTCGTCAGCCACCTCTTCGGCATATTCGCGCAGCGCGTCGAGCTCGTCGTCGCGGTCCTTGTTGGCCTGCAGCGCCTGCACGAGAAGCCTGAAGGCGTTCACGGCGGCGGCAAGCGCCGGACCGATGTCGCCGAAGCGTTCGATCGTGCCGACGGCACGGCGCTCGCCTTCTGTCAGTCCGAGGCCGCGCAGCGCCAGATTGAGGTCGTAGGCCGTCTTCTGAACAGCCGTGTAGAGCTCGTCCCACTTCGCGCCGTCGCGCACGCGGCTCATGCCGATCGCGCGGGCCTCGGACGCGATGTCGTCGAGCTGATAGGTTGAAAAGCTCGTGCCGAAGAAGTCCGAAGCGATCGCCGGCAGCTGATGCGCTTCGTCGATCACAGTGAGGGAGGCCGCCGGCAGCAGCCCTTCGATTGCCGTGCCCGCACTGGCCTTCACTGCGAGCGAGCTCAGGTACAGGTGATGGTTGACGACGACGATCTGGCTCGCGAGCGCCTTTTCGCGCGCCGCGCGCACGAAGCACTGCTGCCAGTACGGGCAGCGCTCGCTGCCGAGGCAGCTCTCGCGCGTGCTCGTCACCATCGGCCAGAGCGGATCGTCCTCCGGGATGCCGGAGAGCTCGGCGCGGTCGCCCGTCGCCGACGAATCGGCAAAGCGCCGTATGCGGCGCAGCTTCTCAAAGCTGTCCTTTTCAGGCAGCCACCCCTCGGTCTCCGTCTGCTCGAGGCGGTAGAGGCAGATGTAGTTGGCGCGCCCCTTGAGGACGGCCGTCGGCACATGCACGCCGAGCGCGCGGGAGAGCTGCGGAATGTCCTTCTCGAAAAGCTGGTCCTGCAGCGGCTTGCCGGCCGTCGAGATGATGACGGTCGCGCCGGAAAGGAGAGCGGGCGTGAGGTAGGCGAAGGTCTTGCCCGTGCCGGTGCCCGCTTCCGCCACCAGCGTGCCCTTCGACTCGAGCGCCTGCGCAACGGCTTCAGCGAAGGCCGTCTGGCCGTCGCGCCGCCGGAAGTGCGCATTCGAGCGCGCAATCGCGCCGGATTCGCCGAAAGCGCGGCGCACGCGCTCGACGAGCGGAATCGAGTCGTCAAAAAGAAGCGGGTCGCGAACGAGCTGTGGAGCCTCTTGCGCCATGAAAGCTCGGCCTCCTTGAAAAAGCGGCGCGCCGGCAGACGGGGCGGGCCGGCGCGGAAACGCAGAATGGGAACGGAAAGATCGGATGCGCGGCAGACTCAGACTGCCGCCGCGCGTGCGGCGGCTTAAAAGTACTTCGACAAGCCGGAGTCGCGGTTCTGCTGCCGCTCTTCATAGCGCTTCTGCGCTTCGCCGCGCTCCTTGAGGCTCTTTTCAAAATTCGCCTGCTTTTCCTCGCGCTCCTTCTTGCGCTTGGCGGCGCGCTCGTCGCGCTCGCGCTCGCGCTCTTCGTAAGCGCGCTGCTTCTCGGCGTAGTACGCCTCATTGGCCGCCTCCTGGGCGGCGCGGGCCTCTTCAGGCGAGAGGGCGGCATCGGCCGCATTCTCCGCGCCAGGCAGCTTCTGCGGCTCGGCAGGCCCGCCGGGCGTCTTGGGCTTCAAGCCTGCAGGCTCTGAAGGCGCCTTCGGCGACTTTGCCTCCCAGTTCGTCGGCGCAGACGGCGCCTTCACTTCCTTGGCCTTCCAGTCGACCGGCGGCGAAGGCTCCTTCGCTTCCTTGGCCTTCCAATTGACAGGCGCCGAGGGCTCGCGGGGCGTCTTCGGAGCAACGTTCACAGGCTCCGAAGGCGCTCTCGGCGTCTTCGGCGCCACATTGATCGGCTCAGACCGGTCGGTCTTCACCTGCCGCGGCTTGATCTGCAGGGGCGCCTTCGGCGGCTCGTTCGCCTGAGCCTCGCGCTTTTCCGTAATCTCGCGCGTGCGCTCCATGCGCTCGACTTCCTGGGCCGCAACGATCACGCGGCGGATTTCGCGCTCGCGGTCAATCGACTTTTCTCGCGCATCGCGAATGCAGGCATTGACGAGAAACTTCGAGAGGCAGTAGCGGCGCATGTTCTTCTCAGCCGCCTTGACGCGCGCGAGCGCCTTGTCGGCGAGATCGAGGGCCTGAGCGGCATCTTTGCCGTCCTTGATGCGGCCTTCCTGCCCCCATTCGCGAAAGAAGCTGTCGTCCTCGAGCACGCGCTGAGCCTCTTCGGCCGCCGCCTCCGGAGAGGGCGCGTCCGCCGCCGAGAGCGGCGCCGAAAGCAGCAGCGCGGAAAGCGCGGCGGCAAGCGCCGGCGCAGCCGGCTGCAGTGAGGCAATGCGCTTGGAGAAAGTCTTCATGGCTCAGCGAAGGAAAAAAAGGAAAAGCAGGAGCCGCCGGAGCGGCTCCGTAGTGTAGCGAAGGCCGGAGGGCTGCCGCCGGCTCCGTCGTCACTCCACCGTCGTCACGACCGCTTCGCGCGGCAGGCGGGACTTCGGACGGACGGCGTTGCTGTCGTCCGGACGGCGCACGCCGAGGCTCACGGCGACGATTGAGCGCAGTCCCTTCTCGCGAAGGCCGAGGAGCCGGTCGAGCTCGTCGAAGTCCGCCCCCTCGAGGCAGGTGCTGTCGACGCCCATGGCCTCTGCGGCGACGAGGAGGCAGCCAAGCGCAATGTAGGCCTGACGGCTTTCCCAGGCGAGGCCCGACTCGGGCGTGCGGTGATTGAGCGCCACGAAATGGCGGCGGCTCGAATCGTCCGCCGTCTCCGGCGTGAAGCGGCCGTCAGCCACTTCCTGCGCGAGGAGCGTCTTCAGGAAGGCGTCGTCGAGCTTTTCGCGCACGGCAAAGACGATGAGGTCGCTCGCAAGCGTCACGCGCTCGCGGTTGAAGTCGGCAAAGGCGGCGGCAAGGCGCTCCCGCGCGGCGTCGCTCGACGCGACGAAGAAGTGCCAGGGCTGCGAATTCACCGACGAGGGCGAGAGGCGAAGCACTTCAAGCAGCGCTTCGACTTTTTCGCGCGGCAGCTTCTCGCCGCTGTAGTGCTTCGTGGTGTAGCGCGTCTGCATGAGGCGGACGGCTTCGCTCGGTTCGATCATGTCGGAAGTCCTCTAAAAACAAATGCGCGGACGCCGGCGTGCGCCGCTCGCTCCGCTTCAGCTGCGAAGACGGAGCGGCGCAGGCTGCGGCCGCCTGCTCTATTTCATGATCTTAGCGGGAAGCGTCCGTCTGAAGCGGCGCCGGAACAAGCGCTCACAAATGTTCTTTCCGGCCGGCCGCCCTCAGCAGCGCGAAGGCAGATGCCGCACGGGCGAGCCGACGTAGACCTGGCGCGGGCGCGCGAGCTTCAGATCGGACGACTCGAGGAGCTCGTTCTTCTGAGCGAACCAGCCGGCCGTTCTCGCCATGGCGAAGATCGCCGTAAAGAGCGGCGTCGGGATGCCGATCGCGCGCTGCACGATGCCCGAATAGAAGTCGACGTTCGGATAGAGATAGCGGGTGACGAAGTACTCGTCCTCGAGCGCGATCTTTTCGAGCGCGAGCGCCAGCTTGAAAGTCGGATCGTCCTTCAGGCCGAGCGCATCAAGGAGCTCGTGGCAGATCCCGCGCATGATCTTCGCTCTCGGATCGTACGTGCGGTAGACGCGGTGGCCGAAGCCCATGAGGCGGACCTCATGATTCTTGACGCGCCGGATGAAGCCCGGCAGCGCCGCTTCGCCGCCCTCGGCCTCGAGCGCCTCGAGCATCTGAAGCGCGCGCTCGTTGGCGCCGCCGTGCCGGGGCCCCGAGAGGCAGGCGATGCCCGCCGCCACCGCCTGATAGGGATTGGCGCCCGCGCTCGCGCAGAGGCGCACGGTCGTGGTCGAGGCATTCTGCTCGTGCTCGGCATGCAGAATGAGAATCTTGTCGAGCGCCTTCACGGCGGCCGGATGCGGCGCATAGGGCTCGACGGGCAGCCCGAACATCATCTTCAGAAAGTTCGCCGCATAGGAGAGGCTGTTGTCCGGGTAGGAGAGCGGCCAGCCCACGGAATAGCGGTAGCTCATGGCCACCAGCGTCGGCATCTTCGCGAGCATCATCATGGCGGCGAGCCGGTGCTGCTCCGTTTCGCTCATCGCCGGATCCAGCGGATAGAACGCAGCGAGCGCGCCGACGAGCCCCACGAGAATCGACATCGGATGCGCGTCGCGGCGAAAGCCGTTCAGAAGCAGCGACACCTGCTGATGCACCATCGTGTGGCGGCGGATCATGCTGCGGAATTCGCGGTCCTCGTCCGGCGTCGGCAGCTCTCCCTTGAGCAGAAGCTGGCAGACGCCGAGGTAGTCGCACTTCTCGGCAAGCTCTTCGATCGGATAGCCGCGGTAGGTGAGCAGCCCCGCCTCGCCGTCGACGTAGCTCACGGCGCTCGCGCAGGACGCCGTGCTCTGAAAGCCCGGATCGTACGTCATGAGATGCTCGGCCTTGTAGAGCGACGAGACGTCCACGGCAGGCGCGCCGGCTTCGCCGCGCTTCACAGGAAGGCGGATCGGCGCGCGGCCGTCGTTAAGCGTAAGGATGGCTTCGGTGGGTTCGCCCGCCGGCTGCCGGTCGGTGAATGTGCTCTGCGTCATGGCTTCCAGGCCCTCTCTGCGGCGCGCGAGGCGCCGTCATGATTCTGCTGCGCTCGAGCGCGGCGGCGGGCATGTTCCCGGGCTGCCGGCCTCGAGCCGCTTCGATGCTACGCCTCGGCGACCGCAGTCGTCCATCCAGGAATTAATTTCTGTTGACATCACCTAATTGAGGAAAAAGATTATTGATTTCATCATTGAATATCGAATACGCTAAAAATCCGCTTTCTTCTTTTAATCAGATCGCCCATAATATTTAATCGCTAGATATATAAATAATTCGCTTAGTATATTTAAGGCATCCATATTCCTATTACTTCGATGAAAACAGATTCAGATATGGCGTTAATACCCCCCCCCCCACTTTCACACACGTGCAGCTCATACTGCAACCCATTTCTTAAAACATAGACATCTCCCGCATGCAGTACTTGTCGCCTTATTTAGCATTGGCGCCATTCAAGAAAGCAGTGCAGCCATCTCCTTCGGCACAGGAGTTTCTTTATCTGATCCCGATCAGAATGGATGGATTCACATCAATGGAAATGGCATAGATGCATCCCACCAGCACCAGCCTAGTTTCAATTTAATAACAGTTGATGGCGCTCAAAATAATGAAACCATCAACTCTCCACTTAAAATTAATCAAAAGCCGCTCATCTCACATAGCCAGTTCTCTATTCAAGCAACGAACGGCGGCACGCTGAATTTAACAAACGATCTCGACTTCAACATAACTGCCGAATCCATCAGTCCCAACTTTTCAAGTGACGTCGGGACATATGCTTTATATGCCGCCTCAAAGGGTCAGTTGAACATCACAGGGAAAAATATTTCCGTTGAAGTTCGTCACAACCTTTCCAATGAAGAACAGTTGTCATCAATTGGCGCCAATGGGCTTTACTTAAGCAGTCAATCTAGTGCAGTGATCGGACAAGCTGGCGGCACGGCACGTTTTTGGGTTTTAGCCGGTCAGCCCGATCTCATCAGCGCCAAGAAAGGCTCTTCAGTGACTTTTCTCTCTACCCAAAATCAGCTTGTCGGCTCCTTTGACATGATGGATGATCCGAATAGCGAAGGTACAGGCGATAACGCTGCCAACACCATTTCCATAACGCTATCCGGAACCGATTCCTACTGGTTCGGCGATGAGAAAACTTGGCAGAATTCCACATGGGACAATGGATCTTCCGCGGGAGACAAGTTCAACATTACCCTTGAAGACGGCGCTCAATGGTCTTACCTTTCTCTAGCTTATGTCCGCTATAAAAACAATACGCCATACTGGGCTATTCCCAAACGAATCTCGGAAGTCACTTTAAATGGCGGAATCATCAATCTTTTTGACGAAAATCTTCAGAATACCTGGAAAGAAATCGGCCTCTGGGATGCAATGAATAATGGAGAATATGATTATGCAATGCATCCGGAATATAAGCATGATTACGTCATCATCGGCAATCTCCAAGGAAGCGGCGGCATTTTCAGAATGGATCTGGATGCCGAAAACAAAGCCAATTCCGATATGCTGTTTATTGAATCCGGATCAGGCATTAACAACACTGAATCCACACATTATTTCGAACCATATCAACTCCATCTCCTAAAATCAATTTCCACAGAGAATACACTCACATTTGCACTAGTTAAAGAGGGTTCTCACATTAAATTTGCTTCTAAAGAAAATCTTGAAGGAGATGGGCTTTGGAATTATGAGCTCGACATAGCCAGCAAAACCATTACTGAAGAAGATATTGAAGCCAACGAATATTGGGAGCGATCTACTACACTCGAACATGCTGAAGATCCAAATGGATCTAAAACATTTATTGTTAATCCCTCTGATTATTTAAATGGCCAAAATTGGTATATCTATCGGGTAACGCTCCATGAATCTGAAGCTACGCAAGGCATAACGGGCGCAGGTTGGGCCAGCTACAACGCCGCTGTCGAAATGGAGCGTCACGACCGTCGTCTCTCAGAAACGATTCGTCAGCCGGACTCGCCTTTGCATGGCCTTTGGATCCGCGTTAATCACGGAAGCTCCGGCGCCGCCAATCAGTACCGCTGGGATCGCACAGGAATCACACTCGGCATTGAAAGGCAACTGACCGACACTAACGCTGCCGGCGCTTGGTTTGGCTATACCGAAGGCGATACGGACCTTCTTGATGTTCGAGGTTCAGGCAATATGAAGCGTTACGAATTTGCCTTGTATGACACCCTGACTGTCGGAGCAAACTATCTTGATATTGTCGGTCGCCTGGGCCGCATTTCTTCCGAAATCAGTGCCGTTGGCAATGTCTATGGCACATCCGGAGAGTTTGAACAAAACTATGCGTCCATCTCCGCTGAAGTCGGCCATACGCTGACCGACTCAGCCACAGGCATTTTCTTTGAACCGCAGTTGCAGATCCAGGCTACCTATTTGGACAGCTTCGACTACAGCGTGCAGCGCGGCATCAAAATTCAAGCCGACAGCGACACGAGTCTCATTGGGCGTGCAGGCTTGAGAACTGGCAAACAGCTGAACGGCGCAAATATGTTCGGCGAGTTTTATGTACGCGGCGATGTTCTTCACCAATTTACGAGCGGTCAAAACGCCGAATTTCTTGCACCTCAGGATGAACTTAAAAAAGTCTGGGGCGACCTCGACACGTGGTGCAATTTTGGCGTTGGAGGCTCTTTCGCTTGGAAGAATGTCTTGAAAGTTCAATTTGACCTTGAACGCACTGTCGGCAACAAAATGGCAGACACGTGGCTAATGTCCGGCCGCTTGAGTTATTTATTCTGAAAGTAGACCTTCACATTGTCATCTGGCCCTGGTTGAAAGATCAGGGCCTATGACTGTCAGTCCTTCAAGCAATAGAGCGCATTAATCCTCCTTTGCTACACTTTTTTCCCATCGCCGTGCCTGCCCGGCCGGCCTCTCCCGCAGGCCGCGGCCGCACGGCCATTTTTGAAGGACTGTTCGCTATGAAGCCTCCTATTCGCGTCGCCGTCACCGGTCCGGCCGGCAACATCGGCTATTCCATTCTCTTTCGCATCGCCGCGGGCGACATGCTCGGCCCCGATCAGCCCGTCATCCTCAATCTGCTCGAGCGCGAGCACTCGACGAGCCAGACGGCGCTCAAGGGCGTGATGATGGAGCTTGCCGACTGCGCCTTCCCGCTCCTCGCCGGGATGAACGCCTTCACCGATCCGAAGAAGGCCTTCCTCGACGCCGACATCGCGTTTCTCATCGGCGCCCGCCCCCGCGGCCCCGGCATGGAACGCTCGGACCTGCTGCAGGCCAACGCCGGCATCTTCCGCGTGCAGGGCCGCGCGCTCGACGAATCGGCTTCGCGAAGCGTGAAGGTGCTCGTCATCGGCAACCCCTGCAACACCAACGCCTACATCGCGATGAAGAGCGCGCCCTCGCTCTCGCCCAAGTGTTTCTCCGCCATGCTGCGGCTCGATCAGAATCGCACGCTCTCGCAGCTCGCCATGAAGACCGGGGCGCCGGTCTCGCACATCCATCAGGTCGCCATCTGGGGCAATCACTCGCCGACGATCTTCCCGGACATCGCGAGCGCGACAATCGACGGCGAATCGGCGCTCAAGCTCGTCGACCGCAAGTGGTATGAAGAGACGCTCATTCCGACGATCGCCCGCCGCGGCACCGCCATCATTCAGGCGCGCGGCTCGAGCTCAGCGGCCTCTGCCGCCTCCGCCGCCATCGACCACATGAAGAACTGGATTCAGGGCTCGATGGGCGAATGGGCGACGATGGGCGTGCCCTCCGACGGCAGCTACGGCATTCCGGAGGGGCTCGTCTTCGGCTTCCCCTGCGTCTGCCGCGGCGGCGACTACGAAATCGTGCAGGGCATCGGCTTTGACGACTTCGCGCGCGCCCGCATCGAAAAATCCCGCCTCGAGCTCGAGGCGGAGCGCGAAGCGATCGCGCCGCTGCTCGCGGACTGAAAGCAAAAAAGCGCGGAACGGAACCTGCCGAAGCAAGCTCCGTTCGCGCGCTTCATCTGCAAAGAGCCGCCTGCCCTGACGGGGAGGCGGCTCTTCAGCTTTGAGAGGGCTTTTCTCAGCGGCCGCCGCTGCGCGGCGCCTCTTCAGCCGCGGCGCTCTCAGCGTCCTCAGCCGCAGAGGCCGCCTCAGGCTCAGGCGCGCGCGTCATCAGCACCGTCGCGATGCGGTTGCGCTCGAGCGCCTTCACGACAAAGCGCCAGCCGGCGACGTCGACGGATTCGCCCGCCTTCGGCAGCCGTCCGAAGCGCTCGAGAAGAAGTCCAGCAACGGTGACGTAGTTTTCCGACTCGCCCGACAGATCGACGCCGAGCGCCTGGCTCACGACGACGAGGTCGGCCGTGCCGTCCGCGAGCCAGCCTTCCGGCGTTTCAAGGAGCAGATTGCGGTCGCCCTCGTCGGGGAAGTCGCCCGCAATGGCTTCGAGAATGTCATGCGACGTCACAAGCCCCTGCACGACGCCGAATTCATCCGTGACGACCGCAACCTGCGCGCGGCTTTTCTTCACGTCGCGCATCAGCCGGATCACGCTGATGGTCTCGGGCACCATGAAGCCCTGGCGCGCCTGCGCGAGACGGCGGATCATCTGCACGTCGCGCGGCATGTCGATGAGCTCCTTGGCCTTCACAAAGCCCACGAGCCGGTCAAGCGAGCCGTCGCCCACGGGAAAGAGGCTGTGGTTCAGGCGCTGTGCGTCTTCGAGGATTTCGTCGACGGGCTTTTTGAGATTGAGCCAGCCGATGTCCGAGCGCGGCGTCATGATCATGCGGATCGAGCGGTCAGCAAGCGACAGCACGCCCTCGACCATCAGCCGCTCTTCGGTCGTGAAGGCGGCGGGCTTCGCGGGCGCCATGGCTTCGGCGGCCGTCTGCGCTTCGCCGCCCGGACGGCGCTCCATGAGCGTCACGATCGCCTGCGTCGTGCGCGCGCGGAAAGGCAGGCGCGCATCGCGGCGGTCGGCGTTGCGGCGTCCGATCTGGTTGAAGGCCTCGATGAGAATCGAGAAGCCGATCGCCGCATAGAGGTAGCCCTTCGGAATGTGGAAGCCCAAGCCGTCGGCAATGAGGCTGCAGCCGATCATGAGCAGGAAGGAGAGGCAGAGGATGACGACCGTGGGATGGCGGTTCACGAAGTTCGTGAGCGGACGGCTCGCCGCCATCATGACGATGATCGCAACGATCACCGCAGCGACCATGACGCCGAGGTTGTCGACCATGCCGACGGCCGTGATGATCGAGTCGACGGAAAAGACCGCATCGAGCACGAGAATCTGCGCAATGACGGCCCAGAAGCTCGAGGAGCCGCCGGCTGCCGCTTCTTCATGCGGCTTGGCCTCCAGGCGCTCGTGCAGCTCCATCGTCGCCTTGAAGACGAGGAAGATGCCGCCCGCCATGAGAATCAGATCGCGCGCGGAGAAGGCATGCTCGAAGAGCGTGAAGAGCGGCGCCGTGAGCCCGACGAGCCACGACATGATCGAAAGCAGTCCGATGCGCATGAAGAGCGCCAGGCCGAGGCCCGTGTAGAGCGCGCGGTCCTGCTGCGCAACCGGCAGCTTCTTGGCAAGAATGGCGATGAAGACAAGATTGTCTACGCCGAGAACGATTTCAAGAACAATAAGGGTGAGGAGGCCCACCCAGAGCGAAGGATCGAAAAGGAAGTCCATGACGGCAGAGTCGTGGTGCGCCCAAACGGCGGGCGCGCCGGTCCGGCGCAGAAAGCGCGGGGCAGGCGCTCGCGGCGTCTGAGCCGCTGCGCTCCGCCCGCGCCTCCGGTCTCAAAGGCGCACGGCCTCTTAAACTTAACAAAGTTCCGCGCGCCGCAGAGGCATTCGGACCACAAAGATATTTCGGACTATCCCCAAGAGGCCCGCTCGGCCGACTGAGAATCCGCGCTTTTCCCTCATTTTTTCTTTTTCTGCCGCCTGTCCATGCCGATTCATCCGCGCCTTCAGGCGCTTCTTGACACCCATCAGGCCGATCTCTCGCCGGCATGCGCGGCGGCAAGCTCGAAGTCGCCCGTCATTGCCGTCGACACGAATGCCGTGCTCGACCTTTTTTATTGGCGCGATCCTGCTGCGGCGCCGCTTGCAGCGCTTCTCGCCGGCGGGCGCGTGCGCGCCGTGCGCTGCCGCGCCGGCGATCAGGAGCTCGCGCTCGTGCTCTCGCGGCCCTCGCTTGGCGCCGCGAGAAGCCAGCGCAAGGCCGACTTCAGCGCGCCCTCCGAAGAGGCGCTCCCTGAGCTTGAAAAGCGCGTCGAAGCGCTCTCGAGCTGGCTCGCCGCCGCCTCGCCCGTGAGCGAAGAGGCGCTTCAGGCGGCAAGAGCGGCGCTCTCGGCAGCCAAGATTTTCTGCCGAGACCCGGAAGATCAGAAGTTTCTCGAGCTCGGCGCCGCCGCCCGCGCCGCGCTCCTCGTGACGAAGGACCGGCTCGTGCTGAAGGCCCTCAAAAAGACGGCGCGCGCTTTCGGCCTGGCCGGAGCCGCACCCGCCGATGCGCCGGCCAAGCTCGGCTTCCGGCTGTAGTTTCGTCGGCTCGCTGATTGATGGGATGAAGCTCGCGCGAATTGCAACAAAATTTTTCTTACAATTCTCCGTTCCTCCGAGCGCATCTTCCGGGCGCTCCTCCGCAGTCCGCCGCCCTACAAAGAAAAGCAAGAAAAGGGACGAATCATCGGCGAATCGCCGCGCAGCCTTTCCGCGCGCATCTTCGTCTGCAGCAGGAGCCCTCCGGCGCTTCGGAGCGCAAGCCTCCTTCCTTCAACCCGCCGGCCGCGGGCTCACAAGAATCTACAGAGAGAGCGCCCCGCAGACAAGCGGACCGGCACAGCCATAAGGAAATCCCATCATGCCAATGGACGCCGCAACCGCAGCGATCCAGAGCGTCAACGGACTGCTCTGGGGCATCTACTGCCTCATTCCGCTTCTCGTCGGAACGGGGATCTATCTCACCTTCAAGCTGAAGTTCGTCCAAATCCGACGCTTCGGCGCCGCCTGGAAGCAGGTCTTCGGCGGCTTCTCGCTCTTCGGCAGCAAAGCCGGCAAGGACGGCATGTCGTCCTTCCAGTCGCTCGCCACGGCCATTTCGGCGCAGGTCGGCACCGGCAACCTCGCAGGCGTCGCCACGGCCATCGCCATGGGCGGCCCGGGCGCGCTCTTCTGGATGTGGATCGCCGCCTTCTTCGGCATGGCGACGATCTTCTCGGAGGCCGTGCTCGCGCAGATCTTCCGCACGCGCGACGCGCACGGGCACGTCATGGGCGGCCCGGCCTTCTACATCAGCCGCGGCCTCAAGAACAAGCCGCTTGCCGCCTTCTTCGCCGTGACGATCATCATTGCGCTCGGCTTCATCGGCAACATGGTGCAGGCGAACTCCATCGCCGACGCCTTCCACACGGCCTTCCGCGTCCCGCAGTGGGTCACGGGCATCGTCATCTTCATGGCCGCAGGCTTCATCTTCATCGGCGGCATCCGCCGCATCGCGAGCTTTGCTGAGAAGATGGTCCCCTTCATGGCGCTCGTCTACGCCGTCGGCTCCCTCACGATCATCTTCGGCAACGCCGATCAGATCATTCCGGCGATCCGCTCGATCTTCGTGGGCGCCTTCGATCCGTCCGCCGCGACGGGCGGCATCATCGGCGCGAGCATCAAGGAAGCCGTGCGCTACGGCGTCGCGCGAGGCCTCTTCTCGAACGAAGCCGGCATGGGCTCGACGCCGCACGCCCATGCGCTCGCGAAGGTGCAGCACCCGGTGCAGCAGGGCCTCGCCGCCATCATCGGGCTCTTCTTCGACACCTTCATCGTGCTCAACCTCACCGCCTTCTCGATCCTCACGACGGGCGCGCTCGACGGCGCCACGACGGGCATCGCCCTCACGCAGCGCGCCTACACCGCGGGCCTCGGCGCCATCGGTCCGGGCTTCGTGGCGGTCTGCCTGCTCTTCTTCGCCTTCACGACGATCATCGGCTGGTACTTCTTCGCCGAGCAGAACGTGAAGTACCTCTTCGGCCTGCGCCTCGTGCAACCCTTCCGCGTGCTCGTGCTCTGCTTCATCATGCTCGGCTCGTTCCTGCATGTGAATCTCGTCTGGGAGCTCGCCGACCTCTTCAACGGCCTCATGGTGATCCCGAACGTGATTGCGCTCATCGGACTGGCCAAGCTCGTCAATAAGGCGCTCAACGACTACAACGTCAACTTCGTCGCCGGGAAGACGCCGGAATTCGGCGCCCTCTCCCCGAACTTTGAGATCCCCTACGCCGAGGAGCCGGCGCGCCGCGACGAGCGGCGCGGGCTGCTGCGCCGCACCCGCCGCGCGGATGATGCAGCGGAGGACAAGGCGAGCGACCGCGACGACGATCCCATGTCCCGCCTCAAGGAGGAAGGGCTCGACAAATACTGATCCTGATGCGGCAGCGGGCGCCTCATGGCGCCCGCCGCAGCGAGGCTCAAGCCCCGTAAAAAAAAGCGCCCGCGTCCCCATCGGAGACGTCGGGCGCTTTTGCGCTCAGGGCGCCTTGGCGCCTTCGCCCGCTGAAGCGGGCTTGGCCGCCTTCTCGCCCGAAGGCGAGCCGCCGGCCGCTTCCGTAATCTTGTCGCCCGCTTTTTCGAGCGCGCTCCCGACATGCTCGGCGCCCTTCGAGAGGTCCTTGCCGAAGCCCTGAACCGTATTGCAGCCGGCGAGCGCCATGGCTGCGGCGGCAAGAAGCGCCGCAGCAGCGGCTGTTGTCTTCTTCATCATGCGTCGTCCTTGAAAAGGATTGTCCACTGCGCCAAGTTTAGCCTCGCAGCTCTCCGGCGGGCGGCGGCGGACAATCCGCGGCAGTCTGGAGCAGCGGCGGCTCGGCGGCGCGCTCGGCCATGGCGGTCGACGCGGCGAATCCGTCGGCCGCGCCGCTGAAAGCGTCCGGAGAGGCAAGCTCGGCCGCCTTGGCCGGATCCTCCGCGTCGTCAGAGAGCGCCTCCACCTGCCGCATGCGCTTCTCGAGCATGCGGGCGCGCGTACCCATCGCCTCGAGCGAGCTCTGCGTTTCGCGGAACTTCCGCTCGACGGCGGCGAACTGCTTCTCAAAGAGCGAGAACTCCACCTTCACGTCGCCGAGAATGCGCCAGACGTCCGCGCTGCGCTTCTCCATCGCGAGCGTCATGAAGCCGACGAGGAGGCTGTTCAGCAGCGCCGAAATGACGACGGGGCCCGCAGGCGTGACGTGGAATTCGCTCTGCAGCCTCGCGAGGAGCGCCGGCGTGCGGACCGCCTCTGCGTAGAGCCCCTCGGAAGGCAGGAACATCACGGCAAAGTCCGTCGTATAAGGCGGACAGATGTACTTCTCGGCAATCGACTTCGCCTGCCGCAGGAGCGCGCGCTCAAGCGCCTTTCTCGCTTCGGCCGCGGCCGCCGCGTCAGCGGCCGTCTCGGCAGCCTGGAGCGCCTCCCAGTCTTCGAGGGGAAACTTGCTGTCGATCGGCAGCCAGCAGGGACCGCTCCCGCGGCCGGGCAGCTTGAGCGCAAAGTCGACGGCCACGGCGCGACCCGGAATGATCCGCGCCTGCTCGGCAAACTGCGAAGGCGAAAAGAGATCGCTCAGGATGGCCGAAAGCTGCGTCTCGCCGAACATGCCGCGCGTCTTGACGTTGGCGAGCACGCCCTGAAGCTTCGAGACGCTCTCGGCCATGCGGCGCATCTCGCCCAGGCCCGTCTGCACGAGCCCGAGCTTCTCGTCGACTGTTCGAAAGCTCGCCTGCAGCCGCTCGGACAGCGTCCGGTCGAGCTTCTCCTGAACCGTAGCGCGCATCGCCTCGAGCTTCTGCGCGTTGTCGGCCCGCACTTTGTCGAGCGCTTCGCCGAGCTGCCGCCCGAGGCCTTCGGCCGCGCCGGCATTGGCTTCAAGGACTTTGGCAAAGCGCGCATCCACCATGCCCTGCATCGAGCGGAACTGCGTGTGAATCGCCTCGGTCATGCGCTGCAGCTCCCCGCGGGCATCCGCTGCGGACTGCGCCTGCGCCTGCACGGCGCGGTCCTGCACTTCCGAGGCGTAGCGCATGAAGCCCGACATCGACTGCGAAAGCTGCGCGCCGCTCGCGGCCTGCTGCTGCAGCAGATCCTGCTTCGCACGGTTCACCTCGCCCATGACGGCATCGAGCGCATCGTCCAGGCGGTCGTCGCCCCCGGCGCGCTCGCGCTTCATCTCCAAGGCCATCCAAAGGACGGCCGCCAGCGCCAGGAGCGAAAAAAGAGCGGCCGCAGCCGCCAGAGCAAGAGTGAGCGTCATAAATCACCTGAAAAGCGCTTGCCGATACAGCAAGCGCGGACGGCCGAAGCCGCCCGCGCCTGTGGAAGATGCGCCTCTTGAAGGAATTAGTTCGCCGTCGGGAGCTTGCCCGCCACGCCCTTCACGAGGTAGTTCATCGTGAGAAGCTGCTCGTCGGTGGCGACGGCGCCCTTCGCGAGCATTTCCTTGCCTTCGTTCGAGACGACCGGACCCGTAAACGGATGGAATTCACGCTTGGCCATCTTCTCATAGGTGGCCGCGATGTCGTCCTGAACCGCCTTGGGCGTGCTCTTCGCAATGTCGACGAGCGCCACCATGTGCTCAGGCGCGCCGCCCCAGACAGACTGAGGCTTCCACGTGCCGTCGAGCACCGCCTGAATGCGGCCGGCATAGTAGTCGTCCCAGATGTGGATCACAGCGCCGAGGAGCGCCGTCGGCGCCGCGCGCTTCATCGCGGTGTTGTACGAAATCACCGGCACCTTGGCCTCTTCGCAGGTGGCCGCAACGGCCGAAGAGTTGGTGTGGTGCGTGATGACGTCGGCCTTCTGGCCGATGAGCGTCTTCGTCGCATCGGCTTCCTTGCCCGGGTCGTACCAGGCGGAGGTCCAGACGACGCGCACTTCGACGTTCGGGTTCACGCTCTGCGCGCCGAGGGTGTAGGCGTTGATGCCCTGGAGCACCTCGGGAATCGGCAGCGCCGCCACGTAGCCGAGGATGTTCGTCTTCGTCGTGGCGCCGGCGAGCTTGCCCGCGAGGTAGCGCGCTTCATAGAAGCGGGCGCTGTAGTTCGAGACGTTCGCTGCGGTCTTGTAGCCCGTCGCATGCTCGAACTTCACGTCCGGGAATTCCTTCGCCACCTTCATCACGGCGTTCATGTAGCCGAAGCTCGTCGCGAAGATGAGCTTGTTGCCCTGCTGCGCAAGGTCGCGGAGCACGCGTTCGGCGTCGGCATTCTCAGGAATGTTCTCGATCGTCGTCACCTTGATCTTGTCGCCGAACTTCTTCTCGACGGCCTGGCGGGCGATGTCGTGCTGCGTGGACCAGCCTTCTTCATTCGCGGGGCTCACGTAGACGAAGGCCACCTTGAGCGGGCCTTCGGCCTTGGCGGCGGGGGCGGCAGCCGGCTTCTGCTCAGCCGGGGCCGCAGCCGTCTTCGGCTCTTCCTTGCCGCAGGCGGCAAGCATGAGGGCGGCGGCGCCGGCCGCAACGAGCTTGAACGCAAAGCGCTTCTGCATCGTGATGAATCTCCATGGAGGGAAAAGACGTTGGCCGCATTGTAGCGGCCGCCGCCGGAGAGGTTTCTGCAGAGCGATTTCTTTTCGTCTTTCAGTGAAGAGAGGCCGCTTCTCCGAAGCGTTGAAGCCCGGCCGCCTGCAGTGCAAAAAAGCCCGCCAGGGCCTAAGGCCGAAGCGGGCTTCTGCTTGCAGAAATCTGCGGCGCTCAGCTTCGCGGCGCGAAGGGCTTGCCGAGCGAAGCAGGCACGTTGAGGCGGATCCACATCGGATTTCTCGAAATGAGAACCAGCACGAGGATCGTCGCGAGGTAGGGCGTCATCGCCATCAGCTGCGGCGCCACCGAAATGCCCATGCCCTGGAAGGCGAACTGGAGCATCGTCACGCCGCCGAAAAGATAGGCGCCGATGACGACGCGGCCCGGACGCCACGTCGCGAAGGTGACGAGCGCGAGCGCAATCCAGCCGCGGCCGGCCGTCATGCCCTCCACCCAGAGGGGCGTATAGACGAGCGAGAGATAGGCGCCCGCCAAGCCCGCACAGACGGCGCCGAAGAGCACGGCCGCCAGGCGGATGAGACGCACCGGATAGCCGAGCGCATAGGCGGAATTCGGCGCTTCGCCCACAGCGCGGAGCACGAGTCCTGCACGCGTTCTGAAGAGGAACCACCACACGAGCGCAATGAGAATCCAAGCGCCGTAGGCGAGCCAGTGCTGCGAAAAGAGCGCCTCGCCCAGGAAGGGAATGTTCTCGAGCCCCGGAATGCCCGTCTCCGCGCGGACCGGAAGCGCTGCGCCTTGAAGGGGCTTTCCGATGAAGGCGGAGAGACCCGTGCCGAACAGCGTAAGCGCGAGGCCCGCGGCGTACTGATTGGCGTGCATGCCGATCGTGAAGAAGGCGAAGAGCAGCCCGAAGAGAAGCCCCACGCCGACGCCCGCGAGGAAGCCGAGCGCCAGGCTGCCTGTCGAAAGCGAAACGGCAAAGCCCGTGACGGCGCCCATGAGCATGATGCCTTCAATGCCCAGATTGAGAACGCCGGACTTTTCATGAATGACGATGCCCGCCGCGGCGAGAAGAAGCGGCGTGCCCGCCGTGAGCGTCGAGGAGATGAGGGAAGCGGCAATGCTCATGTCAGCGCGCCTCCTTCGAGAAGCCCACCCAGCGGATGCGGTAGAAGATCATCGTGTCGCAGGCAAGAATGAAGAAGAGGAGAAGGCCCTGGTAGACCCCCGTGATCGAAGCCGGCAGCCCGAGGCGGCTCTGCGCGAGCTCGCCGCCGAGGTAGAAGAGCGCCATCACGAAGGCGGCGGGGATGCAGCCGAGCGGGGAGAGTCGTCCCACGAACGCCACGATGATCGCGGCGAAGCCGTAGCCCGGCGAGATCGCCGGCGTCAGCTGACCCAGCGGGCCGCTCGCTTCAATGCCTCCTGCGAGACCGGCGAGCGCGCCGGAAATGAGCATCGACGCCCAGATGAGGTGGCCGGGCTTGTAGCCCGCATACCGCGCAGCATAGGGCGCCATGCCGGACACTTTGAACTGAAAGCCGAGCGCCATTTTGTCCATGAGGATCCAGATGCCCGCCGCCGCAATGAGGGCGAGCAGGGCCCCTGCATGCAGGCGCGTCCCGGGCACGAGCATCGGCAGCAGGGCGCCGGCTTCAAAGAGCTTCGTCTGCGGGAAGCCGTAGCCCATCGGATCGCGCATCGGCCCCTGCACGCACCAGGCGAGAAGGAACTGCGCGACGTAGACGAGCATGAGGGAGACGAGGATTTCGTTCGCGTGGAACTTGTGGCGAAGAAGGGCCGTGATCGCGCCCCAGACGGCGCCGCCCGCCGCAGCGCCGAGCATCACGAGGATGACGTAGGCGCCGGACGTCTGCGGACCGCACTGCAGCGCGACGAGGCCGCCCGCAATCGCGCCCGCAATGAGCTGGCCCTCGGCGCCGATGTTCCAGACGTTCGCCCGGAAGCAGACAACGAGGCCCACGGCGCAGAGCAGAAGCGGCGTCATCTTCACGCCCACTTCCGTCCAGCCGCGCACCGTATTGAGGGGCTCGATGAAGAAGACTTGCAGCGCGCGGAGCGGATCCTGGCCGAGCGCGGCAAAAAGAACAAAGCCCACGACGACCGTCAGCACGATCGCAAGCGCGGGCGACGCCCAGCGGAGCGCCTTGGCGGGCTCCGCACGAGGCGTCATGGCAATGGGAAGCTGCAGCGACATGAATTAGGCCTCCTCGACGGCGACGGATGCGCCTTCAGCATGACGGGCAAAGGGCGAGCCGGGCCAGAGGCCCGCCATCCAGCGGCCGACCTCTTCGACGGTGATGTCCGATTTGGGCACCGCGGGCGAGAGCGCGCCGCGGTACATCACCGCAATGCGGTCCGAAATTTCAAAGAGCTCGTCAATTTCTTCCGACACCACGATCACGGCGGCGCCGTCGTCGCGCAGGCGCATGAGCGCATTGCGGATTTCAGCCGCGGCGCCCACGTCGACGCCCCAGGTGGGCTGCGCCACGAGAAGCACGCGGGGCAGGCTCAGAATCTCGCGCCCCATGATGAACTTCTGCAGATTGCCGCCCGAAAGGCTCCCGGCATGCTTGTCGGCCGTCGGCGTCTTCACGTGGAAGCGCTCGATCACTTTGTCGGCGAAGCGGCGCGCGGCGTCAGCGAGAATGAAGCCGCGGCGCACAAAGCCGTCGCCCGTGAGAAGCGTATTGGAAACCAGCGAGAGCTCGGGCACGGCGGCGTGGCCGAGGCGCTGCTCAGGCACGTAGCGCAGGCCTGCAATGCGCCGGATCTTGGGATCGAGCTCGCCGACGGGCTTGCCGAAGAGCTTCACTTGATCGGGCTCGGTCAGATATTCGCCGGCGCCCACCGCCATGAGGCGCGCCTGGCCGTTGCCGGAAATGCCTGCGATGCCGATGATTTCGCCCGCCCGCGCCTGAAGCGACACGTCTTCCGTGCCGCAGACGCGCGTCGTCCCGGGCGTCGTCACGTGATTGAGCTCAAAGATCACTTCGCCCGGCGTCCCCTTCGCTTCGCGGATGACGGGCGGATCGCCGCCGATCATGAGGCGGGCGAGCGACGCTTCCGTCTCCTCCTTCGGATTCACCGTCGCGACGATGCGGCCTGAGCGCAGCACGACGCAGCGGTCGGCGAGCTCTCGGATTTCATCGAGCTTGTGCGAGATGAAGAGAATGGAGACGCCCTCTGCGGCGAGCTGATGCAGCGTGCCGAAGAGCTTTCGCACGGCCTGCGGCGTCAGGACGGAGGTGGGCTCGTCAAGAATCAGGAGCTTCGGGTGCGTCATCAGCGCACGGATGATTTCGATGCGCTGCCGCTCGCCCATGGAGAGCTCCATGACCACGGCCGCAGGATCGACCTCGAGGCCGTAGCGCTCGCCGAGGCTGCGGATCTCGTCCGCAATCTTGTCGAGCGGCAGATGTTCGGCGAGGCCGAGCGCAACGTTTTCTGCTGCATTAAGCGTGTCGAAGAGCGCGAAGTGCTGATGGACCATCGCAATGCCGAGCGAGCGCGCCTCAGAGGGGCTCTTGATCTCGAGCGTGCGGCCGTCGACCGCCACTTCGCCCTCGTCGGGCTGCGTCGCGCCGTAGATGATCTTCATCAGAGTGGATTTGCCCGCGCCGTTTTCTCCTAAAACGGCGAGAACTTCTCCTGGCGCAACCTCCATCGAAATCCCGTCGTTGGCGACAATGCCGGGATAGCGCTTGGTGATGTTTCGCAGACTGAGTCTTGGCGTCATGCTGAGTGGAAGCTGCCGGCCGGCAGAAAGCCGTCGGCAGAAAAGAGGGAAGGCGCCGCAGACTGACGCTTTCTAATGGGAAAATTGGCTTATTTTAGAGATCCATCCGCTTCTTGTCGATTGACGTCCGCGCCTTTTGCCTGACAGACAGGCCGTCAGGCGCCTGCAGAGCGCTCTGCCTGCCGCAGGCTGCTGTGGATACCGCATTTGCGCTATTCCTCAGAAACCGCTCTTGCTTTTTTCAAAAAAGCGAACCATAATTCAAAGCCTAGTGCGCCAGTAGCTCAGTTGGATAGAGTACCTGGCTACGAACCAGGGGGTCGCGGGTTCGAATCCTACCTGGCGCACCAGAACCAATTCAGGAAGCCGTCTGCTTATGCAGACGGCTTCTTTCGTTTGAGGCTGCGGAGGAATTTTTGGCTGCCGCTTGCTTTTTCAGGCGGGCCATGATATCTTTCGTTTCCTCTTGAGCTTTGCTCGAGACCTTTCTGCTCCGTTGCCCGGGCAGAAACGGAAGAAAGCTTGCTGCTTCTCGACCGAACAGCAAGTCAGGGCCTCTGCGGAGAAGTGGCAGAGAGGTCGAATGCACACCCCTGCTAAGGGTGCAGGTCCGAATAAGGGCCTCGGGGGTTCGAATCCCCCCTTCTCCGCCATGAATTTACAAGAAAAAGGCTTGAGATTTTAATCTCAAGCCTTTTTTTCTTGTCTCCGGACTGAACCGGTATGGAATTTTTAGACACCGAGGAGTACAAAGCCATACCTATCCCCCCAAGAAATTAACCGGCAAGCCTGCGAAGGGCTTTTGCCTTTCCAACCCAAGCAGCGACTAGCCAGAGAACTGCAAATTTCCGCCGGAGCCGTCCGGAATTGGTCGACTTACATCCGTCCTAGCTTTTTTGACCGGATTGAGAGCACTTATGTTGACCAGCGCAAGGAACTGCAGAAAGAAGCCGTCAACTACAAAGTTTGATCTATACCCGCTTCGCTACCACCAAAGATGGCCAAACGCGCTTGTCCTGCGCGAAATCCCTGCTGGAAATCGCAGTCAAAGACTACAGCGACGAGCTCAAAAACACAGAGTTGCAACGGCAGGTTGAAGTTACGAGAAAGGCTTTGAAGTCGTTCGGATTTGTCAGGTCATAAAGCTTCCCAGAAGCACGTTCTACGCACCTCAGAAAACAGCGCTGAAACAGAGCAATACGGTGATATTGTTGAAAACATTGGCACACTTTTAAAGTGATTTTTTTACGATCGCTCCATTGTTGCCTGGATTCATTCCAAGAGTGGCTATGTCAACGTAGCAAATTTCTCTTTCCGACGCCTGAGGGATACATGCTCCACAACGATTGAGGCTGCATTTATACAGTCGACATTTTCAGGGACTTGGTAAGTTGAACAGGCTGACTCATATACTCACGAACAGGCAACTGCCATAACAACTCCACGATGAAATGCTTCAACGGAATGTTTAACGTGAAAGCTCTGTGCACCCCGTTGCAAGACTTGGAAACTAGTAAAACAGCACCTAACATCGTTCCTTAGAAATCTATCCGTTCAATCGTCCCATTTCATTTATTGTTTAAATAACTCAAATTAGCTGTCCACAAAATTTTGGCACTCTTTGGGGGCATTATTATGAGAATCATAACCACTGGCAACTTTCGTTAGAGCAAATTAATTAACTTTATCTAAATCTGCCGCCATTTAACGGCATCAGTCTGAAGCCAACAACAATATTCATTTTTGCATTCTCTTGTTTTTTTATTGAGATAAATTCGTTTATTACGATTAAGTAAAAAAACTTATCAATTAATTGATAATACTTATTAACAGAAGTTGCATCAAAAAGTAAACGGCATGACATCCACATCAAAATAATTGGAGTAACATGCATATTGAGGGTGTACCCCCCTATGCATCTATTGTTATCAAACCATTTTCTCTTTTTATACCTGTATAACCGTTACTTTTAATGAATTCACCCATCAGCATAAATTATCGTTTTCTCTAAATAGAAAATCTCTCCCTTGGAAGGCAGGAATTATCATGCGCATCAAAAGCAATAATCTATTGAAGACAGCCTCAAAGAGCCAACTTTTTATTGCTGTATCGCTAGCCTTTTTCGCAACTACATCTCAAGCAGAATTCACTACATATTCGGACATCTACACTTTAAATAACAATGAAAATATTTATACGACAGGCGTTCAAGCGAACTCTAGCAATTCTGCAGGCCTCACAGGCTTCACTGGTAAGGAATCTTTAACATTCGACTTTAGAGATAATGATCCCAAAAGCAATGCTATTGTTCACGTCGCTCAGAATATTGGGTCATTTACCCTCTCGAACTTCTCAAAAATTTATTTTGAAAATAATGCATTAGACAATGGAGCAGATACAGGAATACCGGCTGTTGCCAACTATTGGGGTCCTAACTCGATCACAATCCGAGATGTAGGACAGCTTTCATTCGGTACAGAAAATAAAATATTTAATGGCGACGCTATTCAAGCAATAGGTGGACCGATAAATGTTTCCGTTGACAACCTTTATATTAATGCCAACGGCAATGGACTTTATCTCCAAGAAAACTCAAACAATATAGGTGCGACCAATGGTTTTCTAACTGTGGAAGCAAATAATTCAGCAATTATTCATGGATATTGGGGAGCTATTTATCTCGAAAGTAAAGAGCAAGGCAGTACATCTAATCCTACGCTATTCCTACATGCAAAAACAATTGAACTGTCCTCGGATGGTAGTCATGCCGTAGCGCTTCAGGACAGACAGGGTGGCGGAAGCACTGGTTCATCATCGATACGCATTCAGGCAGATGAGAATATCTCCATCAAATCAAAATTCGATGCTGTCAACATCACGAGCCAGCTTAACAATACAAGTCCTGCAGAAGGCTCCAAAACCATAGAAATTAAGACTAACAATGGTAATGTCACGCTGGAAGCAGGACGCTATGGCATTAGTATTGGGAAAACAGGCTCAGGAGAAATAAGTAAAGTCGTCGATATTTCTGGCAAAACTGTCTCAGTTACTGGCACTAAGCAGTCAATCAAAGCGGATTCCAATGCCACACTGTCGTTCGCTGCCGAAAAGGTTGAACTCAATGGCGACGCAACCGTCTACACCAACAGCTCGCTCCATTTTGCTGGCCAGGATGAAAACTCTTCTTCGTACGTAAAGCTCTCGGGCAATTTGAATGCTGATGAAGGTACAGTCGACCTCCAAAAGACAACGTTCGATCTGACTGACGGCTCTTCAATGGATGTTCAGACCCTTACTGGTTCTGAGTCCAGCATCATTCTCAACAACCTTGCGAATCAAAACGTCAAGATCGGATCTAATCAAATTGCTTCTCTTGCTCTCGTAGCGTCCGGCGCAGCCAATGACCGCTATGCAAACGCTTCAGAAGCGGCTGCAGCTCTGGCCAACGCAACTAGGCACGTAACTAATGGGGCCTCTGGCACCTATACGTTTACGGGCAAAGAAGGCGCAGTATCGAATGGGTGGACCGCAACGGTTGATGACGAGGGCAACGCTACTGTCACTTCTATTTCTGAAAACGCGTCGATGGCTGCGGTGGCAGATTTCAACGCTATGACGCTTGCTCAGTGGCGCGGAGAAATTAATCATCTTTCACAGCGTCTCGGCGATCTGCGCGGGCATTCTTCCGACATTGGCGCATGGGCGCGAATTTATGGCTACGACGCCGCACTGTCCGATACAGTTGATGTTGATTTGAAATCCAATTCCATTCAGGTCGGCGCAGATGCCCGCATCAACAACAATTGGATTATCGGCGGCGCTTTCAGCTATACCGATCAGGATGCAGACTTCTCCAACGGTTCCGGCTCATCGGACGGCTACTCGCTGGCAGCCTATGCAACAGGCTATTTTGACTGCGGTGGCTACATCGACGTCATCGGCCGCATCGGCCGCCTTTCAAGCGATGTCATTGCAACCTCTTTAGGCGGCTCAACCTTTGCCGGCAGCTACGACAACACAACATTCGGACTCAGCATCGAAACCGGATATCGCTGGAACATTACTGACACCTTCTATGCCGAACCTCAGGCAGAACTTGCCTACGGCTTTGTAAAGGGCGACGATTTCTCAAGCTCTGCGAACAGCGTTCGAATTGAACAAGACGATTTCCAGACGCTCGTCGGCCGTCTCGGCGTGAGAACTGGAGCGAACTTCTCCGACAATAAAGGCTCCATTTATCTGCAGGCTTCTGTGAATCATGACTTCCTGGGCGATTCCGATGCGACAGCGACGCCTGCTGGAGGAGCTTCTCGCGACATCAATGGGGACCTTGGCGGAACGTGGTTCAGTTACGGCGTCGGCCTTCAGTATGCGGCCGACAATGGGTTCAACATCTACACGTCCCTTGAGAGAGCAAATGGCAACGAATATCAGGAAAACTACCGCTATAATGTAGGCATTCGGTACAACTTTTAGTCCGTACTAAGCCTTTAAATAAGGATCCCAGAATTAAATACTAAATTCTGGGATCCTTTTTTGTTGCCAACTTATAATCGCAGCCATCTACGTCATTTCACAATTAGCTGAACACCGCAAATTTCTCGAATTTTACTATATTCACCCTTCTGCATTAAAAAATATCCTGGCATACGACTTGTAGATTGAATAATCAGTAAATTTGTCTCATCTCCACACACAGAATAAAGCTTTTCAGCAACTCTTCGAGCTAAATCATCTGAAACACTCGAAACAAAGACCATTGGCTTTGGCTCAATAAACCAAAGCTTTAATTTTCCCCGTACTGCATCAGGAAGATAATCTGCTATCAGCACCAACATCTTGAATTTTCGTCCAAAAACCAATTTACTGTATCCGAAAAGGTATCCAAAAGATCGGCATTAATTATCCGATTTGCTAGCTCATCAATTACTCTTTTTCGATCAAAAATCATATCTTCACTCGCCATCCTAAAAGCCAAATCAATAGTGAGCTTTTCTTTATATACATCTGCCATATCATAAACAAAAGGATGCTCTGATTAAATCGGCCTGAATAGGTTCATTGCACGGGCCGACGAAAT
>CAJKSP010000001.1 GCA_905202595.1 uncultured Sutterella sp. | reverse complement strand
CAATCGTGCCCACATTGACGTGGGGCTTTGTACGTTCATAATGACCCTTGGCCATGTTGGCTCCTGAATAAAAGCAGGGAGTATGAAAAACCGGCGCTTATGCTCAAAGCATCCGCCGGAAGAAAGAAACTGGTGCCCATGATGCGGATCGAACGCATGACCTCTCCCTTACCAAGGGAGTGCTCTACCACTGAGCCACATGGGCATTTGGAGCGGGTGAAGGGAATCGAACCCTCGTCGGGGGCTTGGAAGGCCTCTGCTCTACCATTGAGCTACACCCGCCCGGGCTTCGAGAGCCTTTTCCGCTCCGCAACTGCATTCGTCTGCAATGCGAATGGTCGCTGGTGGAGGGGGATGGATTCGAACCATCGTAGGCGTAAGCCAACAGATTTACAGTCTGCCCCCTTTAGCCACTCGGGCACCCCTCCGTAGCGAGAGATCATTATTATCTCTCTACAAGACCCAGATTGTCAAGTGGAACAAGAAGAGAAATCACATTTTAAGTACTTACACTTAAATATGCGACAGCGATGTTGCAAGCCCGCCTCTGTCTCTGTAGCTCAATATGATCTGCAACATGCACCTGGACAATCTCTCTCTGCTTGGCGTACTCGCCATTCTGCTGCAGTTTGCCATTATGGGCAGCGTCATACTCCGCGTGATACTCACGCGGCATCCGCCAGGATCTGCATTTGCATGGATTCTGCTGACGACGATTCTGCCCTATATCGGTTTCTTTCTTTATCTGATGTTCGGCGAACGACCCATCGGTCGATTGCGCCGTCGACGCTTGCGGGAAATTCTTACGCGATGGGGAAGGCTTGCCTACCACAAGATCAGCCCGGTCGGCCCGTTACCCAAGCTGCTCATGCAGCACCGCTCATTCATTCATCTGGCTTGCAAGCTCGGCGGCATGCCCATAGCAAGCGGCTCTCGCACGCAACTTTTGGGCTCGGCCGACAAAACGATTGCCTCGCTTCTTCAAGACATCTGCGCAGCCCAAAGCTCCATCGACATGGAGTTCTATATCTGGGATGAAGGCGGCGATGTCGAAAGCATTGCTCAGGCGCTGCTTGCGGCAGCCACTCGAGGCGTACGGGTACGAATTCTTGTCGACGACTTCGGCTCCAGAAGTTTTCTGCGCTCCAAGTCCAAAACGAGCATGGAGGCCGCAGGAATTGAAATCGCCTCAGCGCTACCAATGCGCTTCCTGCGAGTCTTCGGCCTCCAGCGCGCTGACATTCGACTGCATCGTAAGACAGTCATCATCGACCGCCGCATCGCCTACACCGGCAGCTTCAACATGATTGATCCTCGCCGCTACCAAGGCGCTAAGGAAGTGGGCGCGTGGGTCGATGCCATGGTGCGCGTTGAAGGTCCTGCTGTCACTGCACTCATGGCCGTTTGGACTTTCGACTGGGCGCTGCAGCCTGACGGCGACATGAGTGACTTTGATGATGACTTTGCAGAAGAATTAATCCCGAATTGCGGCCCAGCCAGCGTCGTTACAGTTCCTTCCGGCCCATATGAAAATGGCGATCGCTCGTTGCTACTTGTACTGGAGGCAATCAATCGCGCTCAATACTCTCTTACCATCACTACGCCCTACTTCGTGCCTAGCGAGGCCGTCGTTATGGCCCTCCACAACGCAGTGCTTCGCGGCGTTGACGTAAAGCTCATCGTTCCGGAACGCGCGGACAGCCGCCCTGTCACCTATGCCATGCGGCGCTATTTTGACGATCTGCTTCAGGGCGGCGTCCGCATTCTGCTCTACCAAGGAGGGCTTCTGCACACAAAATCCATCACTATTGATGACGAATGCAGCGTCTTCGGCACACTTAACATCGACAACAGATCGCTGCACCTCAACTTTGAACTGATGATGGTGATCTTCGACTCCGCTTTCACAACTGATCTTGACAAGCTGCAGGCAGAATATGCCAGCCGTTGCAGAGAACTCAACGCGGACACTTGGAGGCAACGCCCGCTCGCTGATCGACTTAAGGAAGGCGCCTGCTTTCTTGCTTCCCCAATTCTGTAGAGTCAGCCCTTCAAATCTTGAATGTCAAAGAGGCGCATCACTCCCTGCGATGCGCCTCTTTTTTTGTCGCAAGCGCCAATTGGCGCCTTACTTCGTCTCCTCAATATCCTCAACGTCCTTCATCTGACGTCGACGACTGCTGTTGCCTAAACGACCGGTACGCACTTCTTCGTGCATCCATCCCTCGTCCTCACGGCAGTACTGCTCGCGCGCAGCGGCTTCCGCTTGCTCCATGGTTTCGCGAAAGATTCTCGTCTCTTCATCCTCAGTGCCAAACTTGCCTTTGAACCAATTCCAAGCCCAGAAAGCAAGTCCAAGCAGAAGAAGAGCAACAACGATGCCGGCAATAAGGGGAAGGAAAAAAATCACTAGCCCCACAAAAATCGCGAGCGCCGCCACGCTGATGATAAAGCTGGCAATCGGATTGCCGCCCGGTTGCGGGTAAATGAAAACTGGCATGAATTGGCTCTCCGAAGAGCCGGCCACTCAGGCCGGCGCCGCCTCAGAGCAACATTGCCCAAGGCGGATATATGCTGAAGCAATGCAAAAGCATCAGCTTCGCTGAACGCTTCAAGTATATCGGGAGCATCATCAGCTCCGCCTAAAGCAAAAAAAAGAGATTCCAGTGGCTCTGAAGCTGAATCTACAGGCATCCTGCAGGGCTAGTTAGCCCAATGGCTGAAAGATTTCCTTTCCAAATTTTCCAATTCTGAGTCGACTCTTCGCCTAACTGAACTTGGTTTTTGTAAGATAACAGCCCTCATCGAGGCGCTAGGGCGTCTCGCTGTGCTTGCCGACCCGGCGATGAGATCCGCACGCATCTGTCGTTGCGACCTCTTCCCATTCGGCCGTCCCGGAGGGTTGGGACTGCCTAAGGGAGCTGCAGTCGGCGAACAAGCCGTCGGAACCTCCCGGCGCATCCTTGATCCCCGCACGGGCGAGCGATGCGCCAGACTGAGAACACAGAATGGAAGCAGACCAGAAACTACTTCTCCCGGACGTTCAGTCTTCTAAGGACGCCCGCAATATCGCCATCAACCGCGTCGGCGTACGCGGCCTGTCAATGCCGATCGTCATCGCTGGTAAGGCCGGCCCGCAACATACAATCGCCGAGCTTACTATGACGGTTTCGTTGCCAGCCTCGCAAAAGGGCACTCACATGTCGCGCTTCGTCGCTTTGATGGAGCTCCATCGTCAACCGTATGACGTGGATGTGATGAAGGCGCTCATGCATGAAATGCTTGAAAGCCTTCACGCTGAGGAAGGCACGATCGAAATTCGATTCCCGTTTTTTGTCCGCAAAACAGCGCCCGTCAGCCGTCTAGAGAGCCTCATGCGCTATGAAGGAGGCTGGCGAGTCGACTGCACGAATGGCGTCATCAGCGTGCGTCAAATCACCGTTACGCCGGTGACGAGCCTCTGCCCGTGCTCGAAGGAAATCTCCCGTTACGGTGCGCACAATCAGCGCTCTCATCTCACAATGGCGCTTGAACTCGTTGCCCCAATGAGCCTTGAGGATCAGGTAGCCATTAGCGAAGCCTCTGCGTCATGTGAACTTTGGTCGCGTCTGAAGCGCAGCGACGAAAAGTACGTCACGGAATACGCTTACGATCATCCCAAGTTCGTTGAGGACCTTGTGCGCGATATGGCCAAGGCGCTTGATGCGGACAGCCGCGTTGCCGCCTATCGCGTGGATGCCGAAAACTTCGAATCTATCCACAACCATTCAGCCTACGCTTGGATCGAACACGATAAGCGATCTGAACACTGATTGCCGCCGCCTTGGGCGCAGCACAGGCTCTTCGGCCCGCTTTAGGCAGCCTTTAACAAGCCGCCGGCGGGCCGAAACATTTTTTTTTTTGATCAAAGCAACGCTGGCGTTTCAAACCAGCACTGCCGCCCCGATACACTATCGGAGCCTCCCTTTTCCAAAAATACATCTCACTCTTTATGCTCGCCCAACAAAAAGAAGCCGTTCAAACGCTAGTCGCTCATGCTCTCAAGACTCTCGGCATTGAAAACGCCGAAATCACTCTCGAGCGTCCGAAGGATCCGGCGCACGGAGACGTCGCCTGCACGACAGCGCTACAGCTCGCGCGCCGCCTGAAGAAGAACCCCCGCGCCATTGGTGAAGAAATCGCCAACGCGCTCAAAGCCGATCCTGACGCCACCGCTTTGATTGAAAGCGTGGAAGTTGCCGGTCCTGGCTTCATCAACATTCGCATCAAACAAAGCGCCCGGACAGAAATCATCCGCGAAGCGCTTCGTTTAGGAGAAGCCTTTGGCCGCACGAAGTCGCATGAAGGCGAATCCGTGCTACTCGAATACGTCTCGGCCAACCCGACAGGTCCTCTCCATCTTGGTCACGCTCGCCAAGGCGCGCTCGGCGATGTTCTTGCGAACATCCTTGCTACGCAGGGTTGGACCGTATCACGCGAGTTCTACTACAACGACGCTGGCGTGCAGATTGGCAATTTAGCTCGATCCGTTCAGCTACGAGCCCGCGAGCTTCGAGGCGAGCAGATTCAGCTCTCGGAAAACGACTATCACGGCGAATACATCATCTCCATTGCCCGCGACTACCTCGATTGCAAGCCCGTGCATGCGCATTCGGGCCAAATCTATGAGTCGCAAGGCAATATTGAGGATATGGAATGCATCCGCCGCTACGCCGTCGCTTACCTGCGCAACGAGCAGGACGACGATCTTTCTGCACTGGGCGTGCATTTTGATAACTTCTTCCTTGAATCGTCGCTTTATTCGAGTGGCGCACTGAAAAAGGCGGTTGATGCCATCGTTGCCTCCGGCAACACCTACGAAAAGGAGAACGCCCTTTGGCTGCGTACAACGGCTTTTGATGACCTTGGCAACGGCCTCAAGGACGACAAGGATCGCGTAATGCGCAAGGCCGATGGCACCTGGACCTACTTCGTGCCGGACGTGGCCTATCACTTGAACAAGTTCTCGCGCGGCTATACGAAGGCTGTGAACATCCAAGGAACCGACCACCATGGCACGATTGCGCGCGTGCGCGCAGGCCTGCAGGCGGCTTCGAGCGTGCTCGGCCTCAACATTCCGAAGACATTCCCTGAGTACATCCTGCACAAAATGCTCTCCGTTGTCATGAACGGCGCAGTGGTGAAGATGTCGAAGCGAAGCGGCAATTACGTGACGCTTCGGGACCTCGTCGATTGGGCCGGCCGCGATGCAGCGCGCTACTTCCTGGTCTCCCGCAAAGCAGATGCAGAATTCGTCTTTGACGTGGATCTCGCCCGTCAAAAGAGCGATGAAAACCCGGTCTACTACCTTCAGTATGCCCATGCTCGCATCTGTTCGGTCTTCGCCAATGCAGCAGAAAAGGGCTTTACAGTGCCGTCCAACGACGAGCTGGCTGACGCAGATCTGTCCCCGCTCTCAAGCGATGCGGCGGACCATCTCGTCGCCACCATCTCGCAGTATCCTGGCATCCTTACTGCCGCAGCCAGAGAGCATGCGCCTCACTACCTCTGCTACTATCTGAAGGATCTAGCTGCGGCCTTCCACGCTTTCTACAACGCCGAACGCGTTTTGGTAGAGGATGAACGCGAGCGTAATGCGCGCTTTGCTCTCTTGGCGGCAACACGCCGAGTGCTTGCCAACGGTCTTGCTCTGCTTGGCATTTCGGCGCCCGAATACATGGAGCGCCGCGAGGAAACGCCGTCGCAGCAGTGATCCGCATCGCACAGAGGAGCCTGAAACGTGGCTAAAAGCAGATTTGCTGCCGGATTCGCCGGCTTTCTGATCGGCGTCGTCACCGGCCTCGGCATCGCAGCAGGGGCAGCCGTCTTCATCACGAAAAGTCCATTGCCCTTCGTGGAGAAGGTCGACAAAGTGACGGCTGATGTAGATCCGGCCGCCAAGCTAGCTGGCAACGTTGACCCTAATGCGCGGCTGAACACCAGCAGTATGGACGCACCGGCAGCAGCCCCTTCAGGCAGCGTCAAAACCGTAACCGTTGCTGACACGGAAGCACCGACCCGCGATGCGGCAGGCAAAGCAGTTGAACCTGGTCAAGTGACCCCGGTGACATATTGGGTGCAAATCGGCGCCTACAACAAAAAGGATGACGCAGAGACCCACGCTGCTAGTCTTGCCATGCAGGGCATTGGCGCCTCTGTTCTGCAAGCCGGGGCCTTTTGGCGCGTCCGCGTCGGCCCCTTTGATGACAGGCAATCTGCTCAGGAAGCTTTTGACAGCCTTTCTGACTCGGGGCTGAAACCCGTTATTGTCGAACAAAAGTAACTTCGAACGTTTTTGCCGGAGAGTCTGACTTTCCGGCATTTTTTAAATACAACGGAAGAAAGGAAGAAAGCACCATGATTTCTCGCCGTCAGTTCGTTCTCGCCGCAGCGGTCGCACCGTTCGCCAGCTATGCAGTCGCAGCTCCCCAGACCTTTGTAGCCGGCAAAAACTACCTGAACGTCTATCCGCCCGCCCCGACACCGTCAGACAAGATCGAAGTGGTGCTCTTCTTCGCTTACACTTGTCCGCACTGCCTGCAGTTCGATCCGTTCTTCCGCGCATGGAGAAAAACTGTTCCCTCAGATGTCACTGTCCGCATCTGCCCAGTCGCCTGGCAGGCCCAGTTGCTGCCTTTCACTCAGACGTACTTCGCCCTTGAAGCCATGGGGCTTCTTGACAAATGCTCAATGCCTTTCTTCGAAAGTGTTATTTATCAAGAGCATGTCTACAACTACGAAAATCCGACAGCCGACATCATCGATTTTATGGTCAAGATGGGAGTGGACGGCAAGAAGTTCGAGCAGACGCTCAAAAGCTTTGGCGTCATGAACAAGTCCCGCGTTGCCACCCAGACCTGGCAGGCGTATCAGATCGATTCAACGCCCATGCTCGGCGTCGGCGGCATCTTCAGCACCGGCCCCCATCTCGTGGGCTCCCGCGAAGAAACGCCGGCCTGCGTCGACTTTCTGATTGATCAGATTCGCAAGACGCGCGGCTGATAGACGTGCAGCTAAAGGCGTCTGGCCTTGCGGCTGCGACGCTTTTCCCCATTGAGGAGTGAAACTGTGCTCAACGTTTTCATTACCGGCGCCTCTAGCGGTATCGGGGCGGCTCTTGCTGCCGAGTACGCCCGCCGCGGCGCGACGCTCGGTCTAGTGGCTCGCAATGCTGAAAAGCTTGAAGCCGTCGCAGCAGCGCTGCCCGGCGACCCTAAGCGACACTTCACGCTACCTGCTGATGTTACAAAGCGCGAAGAGATCTTCGAAGCGGCAAAACGCTTTGAAAAGCTTTCCGGCGGCGCTACCGTCGTCATCGCCAATGCCGGCATGTCTCATGGCGTCAAAACCGAATTTGAAGAAGATCTAGATGTGCTGGAAGCGGTATACCGCCTCAACGTCTTTGCCATGGCCTATACCTTCCATGCTTTCATCGGCCCTATGAAAGCACGCGGCGAAGGCCGCCTTGTCGGCCTAGGATCCGTAGCCGGCATTCGAGGATTGCCAGGTTCAGAAGCGTATTGCGCCTCTAAATCAGCTGTTATTACATACTGCGAAAGCCTGCGTGTTGAAATGCAGCGCTACGGCATTGGCGTCACGACTATCTGTCCGGGCTTTGTACGCACGCCGCTGACCGCTGCGAATCCCTACAAAATGCCGTTTATCCTTGACCCGGATGAATTCGCCTTTCGGGCCATCGAAGCCATTACCGCCGGCAAGAGCTACGCCGTCATTCCTTGGCAGATGGGCGTGCTCGCCAAGATTCTGCGTCTGCTGCCTAACCCGCTCTTCGACCGCATCTTGGCAAATCGCAAACAGAAACCGCGCGTAGCGCCCAAGGGAGACCCTAATCCCCCTCATTAAAGTCAAAGCTCTGCTTCGAGCACCTCAAGAATCTCGTCAGCATAGCGCTCGAGCTTCGCTCGGCCGACGCCAGGAATGGCCGCCATATCGTCGAGTGTTTCTGGCTTGCGCTGCGCAATGGCAGCAAGCGTGCGGTCTGTAAAGATCAGATAAGGCGCTTTCCCCAAGGCTTTGGCCGTCTCTAGGCGCCACTTGCGGAGCGCCTCGAAAATGCGACGGTCAAAAGCAGAAAGCCCGCTCGTCGCAGGAGAAGCTCCTGCTACTCCCCGCCCTTTCACCTTCTGATGTTGCACGACATCGCGACGAACGGACACATGTAAATCACCCCGCAACACATCATTAGCCAGCGCACCGAGACGCAACGTATTGCGGTGCAGTGAATCTACCCACAGCACATGACGAGCAACCAGCTGCCGAATGACGGCACGCCACTGCTGATCCGAAAGATCCTTGCCAATGCCAAAAGTTGAGAGCTCGTTATGCCCAAGCTGCATGACGCGTTCATTTGCGCGGCCCTGCAGCACATCAAGGACCAGCTGAGCTCCGAAACTCACGCCGCTCTTTCGCTGCATGCGGTAGATGCACGAAATAATCTTTTTGGCAGCAAGCGTCGCATCCCAAAGTTCCGGCGGATGCACGCAGTTATCACAGTGTCCGCAAGGCTCGGACTGTTCGCCAAAATATGCGAGCAACCGCACTCGCCGGCATTCCGGCGTCTCCGCAAGGCCAAGCATGGCATCAAGCTTTTGCGTCTCCAGCTGCTTGTGGAACTCGTCGGCATCGCTCTGCTCGATGAAGCGCCGCTGATTGACGACATCTGAAAGGCCGTAGGCCATCCAAGCATCGGCAGGCAGCCCATCCCTTCCTGCTCGGCCTGTTTCTTGGAAATAGCCTTCAATCGAACGAGGCATGTCAAGATGAGCCACGAAGCGCACATTCGGCTTATCAATACCCATGCCGAAAGCAATCGTGGCGACGACGACGACATCATCATCGCGCTGAAAAAGCGTCAAACGCGCCGCCCGATCCTCAGCCGTTAAGCCGGCATGGTAAAAAATAGCCTTCACGCCATGTTCAGTCAGATAGTCGGCTGTTTCTTCGCACTTGAGCCGCGATAGGCAGTAGACGATGCCACAATCGCCCGGATGCTCTTCGCGGATAAATTTGAGCAGCTGCTCCTTGCCCCCAGCCTTTTTGTCCACAATGCGATAGAAGATGTTGGGGCGGTCGAAGCTCGCAACGAGCTCTATCGGATTCACTAGCAGCTTCTCGACAATCTCTTCGCGCGTCTTAGGATCTGCCGTTGCCGTCAATGCAATGCGCGGTACGTTTGGGAACCGCTCTCTCAGCAGCGAGAGCGCTCCGTACTCTGGACGGAAATCATGCCCCCAGACGCTCACGCAATGAGCTTCATCAATAGCAAACAGAGAAATCTTCACGCTGGAAAGCAGATCAAGCGTTCCGCTCATCAGAAGACGCTCTGGCGCTACGTAAAGCAAATCAAGCTCTCCGGAACGCAAGCGCTGCCGTACGCTGGCAGACTGCTCCGGCGTGAGCGTTGAATTGAGATAAGCCGCTTTGACGCCAGCCTCTTCCAAGGCATCCACCTGGTCCTGCATAAGCGCAATAAGCGGCGAAACCACTATGGCGCAGCCATCCAGCAGTAAAGCCGGGATTTGATAGCAGAGACTTTTGCCGCCGCCCGTCGGCATGAGTACAAGCACATCGCGCCCTGAGAGCACTGCATCCACAGCCTGCGCTTGCAACCCCCTGAAAGCGTCGTAGCCGAAGACAAGCTTCAGCGCTTCAAGTGGCGTAGTAAAGTGACGCATAGCAGTTGACAGAATGCAATGAATTCACGGCAAAAAGCTCTCTAAAGCTCGACCAAGGAAACACCGGCTATCCCTTGGATGGGAGAAGAGCAAGGAGCATGATTTTAATCGAGAAGCTCTGCGCTCTCGGCTGAACCGGAGTTCTTGCCGCCCTCTCGATCGAACGGGATTCTTATCTGGGCAGACAGCCCGCGACCTACGCCTAGAGCCGCAGCTTCTTCAGCGCTTCTCGCATAGTCAAGCGTCACTTCAGCGCCGATCATGCCTGCATAGGTTTTAACAATGGCCAATCCTAACCCAGTGCCCGGCACCTTCGATCCGGCTACGCGAAAGAAAGGATCAAAAACTCGCTCGCGCAGTTTGGGGGGAATGCCTGGCCCCGTATCCACAACAGAGAAAAAAAGCGCGTTTTCAGATCTTTCGGCCTGCAGCCTAACAGCGCCGTCATCAGGCGTATAGCGAATCGCATTCTCAAGAAAATTGCGAAGAATGGCGCCCACTGCAGTTCTCGATACGCCTTCAATCGGCCGAGGATCATCAAGACCTTTAGCATCGAAGCTGATGTGCTTTTTATCCATGACAGCCAAAAGAGGCTCCAAAAGCTCTGCAACAAGTTCGGCCGGATGCCAAGGCTCAGCATCTCGCAGCAATGCCTCTTTAGACTCGCCTGTCTGAGCACGAGCAAGAAGCAGCAATTGAGACACTTGATGCACTGCGCGCTCCAGCCCAGCTTCCAAATTGGACACAATGAATTTCGCTTCATCAGGAAGCGGCAGACGCGCAAGATGTTCCGCCTCAATCGTAAGAGACGTCAGCGGCGAACGCAGCTCGTGCGCCGCATCAGCCGTAAACCGAATCTCGCGTGTTCTCGCCGCATCCACGCGAGCAAGCAGATCATTTACGGCCTCAATGAAAGGCTGCACTTCGCTCGGCAGGCTTTCAGCAGGAAGCGGCTTCAGATCGGAAGCGCTGCGATGCCTTGCCGCTTCAGCGGCAGTGCGAAGTGGTCGAAATGCCCTCCAGAGAATCGCGCAGAGAAGAACGGCCAGAAGCGGCATTAGGATGAATAGCGGCATTACTGCGCGCAAAGCCTGATCCTGCGCGACTTCGCGCTGCATTGCTATCGGCTCTGCAACCGCCGTATAGCGCCCGTTTGGCAGAAAAAGAAGGCATAGCCGGTGCAGTTCGCCGTCAAGTTCAAGCGTAGTCAGCCCGCTCGTCAAATTTTGGGAAAAAGCTGTCGACACAGCCTGACCGCGTTTGGACAGAAGCCGTACAAGCACCTCTTCGCCTGCCGGAAGAACCGTACGGCGCAGAGCTGTCGCCTCCTCATCCGTAAGTCCCATCATGCCCGCCATGCGCTCGTGCATACGTCCGTGACGATGCATGCCCATACCCATGCGCATACCCATGCCGCCAGCAGGAAGCGGCTCATCGGATGCCATCCGTTGAGCGAAGCTCTGCGGATCCATGGTGAGTGCACGCGGAAGAACGGAGGCCACGTCTGCACGAGCGAGCGCCGCAGCCACCTCAAGAAGACGCTCGTCCTGCTCGGCATACGCATCATCGCGTGCATTGATGAAGACAGCCGTCGCCGTCAATGCGGCAAAGACAAAAAGCGCTGCAATAAGCGCTGCAATCGTCTTAGCTAAGAGCGAATTCTTCAGACGACTTGCGCCTCCTACGGCTGTCTTTTCTGCCGTCATACTCGATCCGCCTTTACGCGCCAGCCGAGGCCTCGGATGTTTTCTATTGATTCCGTTCCGATTTTCTTGCGCAGCGCATGAATGAGATACTCGACCGCATTGCCTTCCGGCTCCTCTCCCGGGCCGTAGAGCCTCTCTTCAAGCGCACGCTTTGACAGAATCGCTCCCGGACGAACTAGCAGTGCGGCCAATAAAGCATATTCGCGTTTGGAAAGCGTCACATTCTGTCCCCCGACATCGCAGACATGGGTCACAGTATTGAGCGAGATGCGTCCGCTGCGGAGCACATCATTCGCCAGAGGGCCCTTGCGGCGCATGACGGCGCGGATTCTTGCAAGGAGTTCAGACATATGAAAAGGCTTGAGAACATAATCATCTGCCCCTGCATCGAGCCCTTCTAAACGGCTTTCAAGCGCTTCTCGCGCTGTAATAATGAGTACAGGCAGGCTTGAGTCCGGTGCAGGCAAAGCACGAATTCGCTTCATGACATCAATGCCATCCATGCCTGGCAAGCCCAAATCAAGCAGCACAGCATCTGGCCGACGCATTGCAATAGATGCAAGACCGTCAATGCCTGTCGGCGTCCAAGTGACGGTATGGGCTTCACTTTCGAGTGCCGCCGTCACCGCTCGCGCAATGAAGGGATCGTCCTCAATAAGCAGAATATGCATGTTAAGCGCCTCCTTTCACCGAGTATAAGGATGCGCAAATACACCTCGGGCTTCGCCACCGATCGGCTGCGAAGCCCGCTTTTCAATAATCCCTACGCCGTGCAAACATTCGATTGGCTACCAGCCATAATGCATGCCGGCCCCATGATGCATTCCAAAGCCGTGATGCATGCCGTAGCCGCGATGCATCCGAGAACCAGGGCCATAGCCCGCATTCGGACATGGAGCGCCCTGCATCATCGGACACGGATAACCATAGAATCCGGCGCCACGACCGCCTTGCATCCCTCGGATGCCTTTAACGTCAGCCGCAGTCACATCGCCGGTCTCTGAATTGACCAGCGCATGCACTCGTGCTCCATCCTTCTTCTCGATACAAACGTCCCAAACAAGGCCATAGCCCGGATAGGTTCGCAATGCCGCACGGAAGGCTTCTCCCGGATAGGCCTTTTGCGCAGCAGCGACGGCAGCCGCCATGTCGATCTTGGGCATTGCCTGCATCTCAGCCGCAGCAGGAGCTTGAGGCGTAGTCGTGGACGCAGTAGCCGCATAAGCAGTGGCAGCAACGCTGATCACGGCAATTCCAGCCAGACTAGCAAGCAGTTTCTTCGTCAGCATCTTCAGTACCTCTTTGTCAATCAATAGCAGCGGAGCGCGCTGCCTGTCTGTTTCTCTTGCATTCAAGCCTATCAATCGCAAATTAGGCAGCCGCTAGGCGAAACTTAGCTTTCCCTATGCAAGCCCTTTACGTCTGCCCACGCGCTGACTACCACCTATGGTGAAAACCAACACCGCGATGATGGCCGCCGCGACCGTAGCTCGTACCGTCCGGCGCATACGGACAGAGATAACCGCTAGCTTTCGCATCCGGAGCCGCGCTGCGCGCATCGGCTGCCGCAATGCGACCCGTCTGCGCATCAACCAGCACATGCACTCGCACACCAGTCTGCTGCTCAATGCAAACTTCCCAAACGGGACCGTTGGGCGATGCGCGAAGCGTCGAGCGCAACGCTTCACCTGGATAAGCTTTCTCGGCTGCGGCAACCGCAGCATCCAACGAAATAGCCTTTGCATCAAAGGCAGCGTAAGCAGAGGCAGCTGCACCGAAGGCAGCAATGACAGCCACAGCAACAAACATCTTCTTCATCAACATGGTTGATACCTCTCAGCGGAATCAGCGGCAGGATGAACTGCCTTGCTTCTTGACATCGAGCGTATCAAGTGCAAATTAGCCGTCCGGTAGCTGAGGCTTAGTTTTTCCTATGACGCTGTTTCCGCTCTTTGCCGACTCTTCTCCATAAAAATCGCCCCGACTCAAAAAAAACTTGAGTCGGGGCGATTTGAAACGTCAGCCGCACGCCGAAAGAAGACTTCGGCCTGCGCATCTGCGCTTTTTAATTATTGTTGGCGCATCGCCTTTAAGCGCTCTGCGCGCTTGCAGGCAGCGATCGTAAAAAGCGCATCCGACGAAGAATTGAGCGCCGTTTCGCACGAATCCTGCAACACGCCGATGATGAAGCCCACAGCTACCACCTGCATGGCGGCATTTTGATCAATGCCGAAAAGGCCGCAAGCAAGCGGGATCAGCATGAGAGAGCCGCCGGGAACGCCAGAAGCTCCAGCTGCGCAGAGCGAAGCAACAAAAGAGAGAAAGATCGCAGTCGGCACGTCAACCGCAACGTTGAGCGAATAGGCCGCCGAAAACGTAAGAACCGTAATCGTGATGGCAGCTCCAGCCATATTCACCGTAGCTCCGACAGGAATCGACACGGCATACGTCGACTCCGGAAGGTTCAAGCGGCGGCAGATCTCAAGATTCACGGGAATATTGGCTGCCGAAGAACGCGTAAAGAAAGCTGAAACGCCTGATTCGCGAAGCGTCATCAGAGTATAGGGATAAGGATTGCTTCGAATACAGCACCAGACAAGGAAGGGGTTGACGATGAGCGCAACAAAGAACATCGTGCCCAACAGCAATGCAAGCAACTTCACATAACCGGCCATGGCAGAAAGGCCCGTCGTCGCAAGCGTTGATGCAATCAGCCCAAAAATGCCGATTGGCGCGAAGCGAATGACGAGCTTCACGATAAACTCAACTCCTTTGGCTGCATCAAGGAGCACTTCACGCGTCGACTGCTCGGCACGACGAAGTACAACGCCCATGGCAATGGCCCAAGCAAGAATGCCGATGTAGTTGCCGTTCGCAATAGCATGAACGGGATTGTCGACCACTTGCAGCACAAGATTCTTCAGCACTTCAGCAATGCTGCCCGGTGCCGAAACTGCCTGCTCCGTAGCAACAAGCACAATTTTCGTTGGCCAGAGAAAGCAGACGAGTACCGCAACGACAGCCGCCGAAAACGTGCCGCACAAATAAAGCGCCAGAATTGGCTTGATATGCACGTCGCCGCTCATATTCTGATTGGCAATCGAGCTCATCACTAGCACGAATACCAGAATCGGCGCCACGCCCTTCAACGCGCTGACAAAAACAGTGCCGAGGAAGCCAAGCTCCACACCCGCAGACGGCCAAACCAGGCCGACAATGGCGCCGAGAACCAGTCCTACTAGGATCTGTTTAACCAACGATGCCTGTAGAAACGGCATCGCAAACTTAAAAACTCGATTCATATGCTTGTCATCTCCGACGATGTTGTTGGTCTTTGATGGCGGCTTGCAGAAACACCCGGCCATTTTGATTACACCTTATCAAGGGGATGTCAACAGCGCCGTACCGCCTCTAGGCATTTCTGCAGGGCTCGCCTGCGGCGGAGCAGAGGACAGGTTTCCAGCGCCTCTTGCACCGCCGGAGAGCTAGCAGTCTCAGCCCCCGCGTGAAGGCCGCTAATATTGAAAGCGTCTTCGTTTTTCTAAAGGGTTTGAGTTCTCCCATGCGCCGCCAACCTGCCGTCGGCTTTGTCCTCGCCTGCGTTTTCCTTGACGCGCTTGGCATCGGACTCATCATCCCAGTGCTGCCGCGGCTTGTGGGCACTCTTGCGGAGTCACCAGATGCTCAGACTGCATGGTATGGCGCCATCATGGTGAGCTACGGACTCATGCAGTTTTTCTCTGCACCAGTAATCGGAGCACTTTCGGACAGAATCGGCCGCCGTCCCGTGCTGCTCGCAGGCATTTGCGGACTTGCCATCATGATGTTCGTCCCGGCATTCACAAATTCACTTTGGGCCATTCTTGCAAGCCGACTAGCCGGCGGCATGATGAGCTCCAATATGGTCGTAGCGCAGGCATACATCGCCGACGTCACGCCTGCCGAGCGCCGAACATCTGCATTCGGACGAATCGGCGCCATTTTTGGCATTGCTTTCATTCTCGGTCCAGCATTAGGCGGCCTCCTGGGTGAAGAAAGCCCGAGAATTCCCTTTCTCTTCGCAGGCATCATCTGCACCGCGAACTTTCTCTATGGCCTCTTGATCCTGCCGGAAAGCCTGCCGCCCAATGCGCGCTCAGCTGCACCGATTTCCCTATCGCGCATCAATCCGCTTGCAATGCTGGCTTCGCTTTCGCGCGAAAAAGCCATCCTGCCGATTCTGCTCATCGTGACGCTCTACACGCTTTCGCAAAGCATTGTCCAATGTACATGGGCGCTCTACACCGAATTTCGCTACGGCTGGACGCCTCGTCTCATCGGCTTTTCAATCTTTGCGCTAGGCTTTGCGATAACGGCCACACAAGGCGCCGCTCTGCCTTGGCTTGCCAAACGGCTCTCAGCTGAACGCCTGACGCTTGCTGGACTAACCGTCGGCTTTGCCTCTCTTGTCGGCATCGGCTTTTCTACAAACGGAACGGCGGCTGCTCTCCTCATTTGCACCTTTGCGCTTATGGGTGTTGTCGGCCCTACACTTCAAAGCGTCGTCAGCAGAACTGGCGATCCCAAAAGCCAAGGCATCCGGCTCGGCGCTATGAGCTCGCTCAATAGCTTCACTGGCGCCATCAGCCCTGTGGTCGGCACTCCGCTTCTGCTTTCTACCATCGGTTCTGATCCATCCTCCTTCTCTGCGGGCATTCCCTACCTTCTCTCCTCGCTTCTCATTGTTGCCGCTGCAGTCATCGCGCTGCTGAGACCCATTCCGGAAAAATAGCCAGGCAAGCGTTATGGCCTCCCAAAAGGGAGAGGTGGACCGCCGCTGCGTTTCTATCGCCACCTTCGCTGCAGCAGAAGGCCAGTCAAGACAACTGACTTCAGCAATCACGCATCAGCTTGATCAAAGCGCCCACCCCAAATAGGTAGCGCCACATCTGTCTAAAGGGCCTCATCCCTGCAACCTAGCTCTCCGCTCAGGGGGCTAGTCGTCTGAACATGCCTGCACGAAACTCGAAACTGTCATCCGACCTATTTCTCGAGGCTTCGCTTAGATGAATCTTTCTGCCATTCTCGTCGTCGCGCTTCCTGGTCAATTTGACGCGCTACGGTCACAGCTTGCCGCCGTTCCCGGCGTTGACATTCACTACGAGGACCGTTCCAGCAATCGCTACGTCTGCACGATCGAAGCGCCCGATGTCCATTCAGCCGCTGACCGCTTCACAGAAATACGGTCGCTGCCCGGCACTGCCGATGCAAGCCTCTTAGAAGAGCGCGACGAAGCTTGTTGATCATCGTCGTCTCGCCCCCGTTATCCCAGCCGAATCAGGAGACCCCGCATGCTCAAGCCCATTCAGATTCACCGCCGCACGCTTTTAAAAACCGGCCTCGCCGCCAGCGCCGCCATGACGCTAGGCATTCCTGTGTCAGCCTCTGCTGCTGAAGCCGCCAAAACCGCAGACGAGGGCCTTGTCTGGCATAAAGGCGTCTGTCGCTTCTGCGGTACAGGATGCGGCCTGCTTGCTGGCGTACGCGACGGTCGAATTGTCGCCACAAAAGGAGACCCAGACGCTCCTGTGAACCGCGGTCTTAACTGCGTGAAAGGCTATTTCAATGCCAAAATCATGTACGGGCGCGACCGTCTGACGACTCCGCTCATGCGACGCAAAAACGGCCACTTCGACAAAAACGGCCGCTTCGAACCAGTGAGCTGGGATGAAGCGCTTGATGAAATGGCGCGTCAGCTAATGAAGGCCTACCGCGCGAAGGGACCGGACGGCATTGCCATCATCGGCTCTGGCCAGTACACAATCCCAGAAGCCTACACCGCCTCCAAGCTCATGAAGGGCGGTCTGCGTTCGAACAATATTGATCCGAATGCTCGCCTTTGCATGGCTTCTGCTGTCGTCGGCTTCTATCAGACTTTCGGCGTAGATGAACCCGCTAACAACTATGACGACATCGAAAAGTCGGATTTGATGATCCTCTGGGGCAACAACATGGCCGAAGCACATCCCGTGCTCTGGTCCCGAGTTGCCAACCGACGCCTGACAGAAAAGCGCACTCGCATCGTCCAGCTCACAACGCACCGCAACTCCTCGTCGAACCTATCTGACCTTGTCATTGTTTTCCGTCCGAACACCGACCTTGCCATTGCGAACTTTCTGCAACGCGAAATCGTCAAGCGCGGCCTCGTCAACAAGGACTTTGTGCAGAAGCACTGCATTTTCGCCGCAGGCGTGACAGACATCGGATATGGACTCAGAAACAACGACAAGCATGCTCGCCCCGCTGAAAAGGACACTCTTAAACGGCAGCTTGTTGTGAAGCTCGATGAGGCAGAAGCCATCGCGCAAGGACGCCGGAAAGGCGAGGAGGTACCACAGAAAAACAGCGGCGGCACGGCATCGAACCATTGGGAAATCCCATTCGCCGAATATGCGAAGGGGCTTGAGCCTTATACGCTCGACTTCGTTGCAGAGCTTGCTAAGGGCGACCCCGACGAATCGCTTGATACCTTCAAGCAGAAGCTCATGACACTCGCCGACCTGGTCTGCGATCCCAAGCGCCTAATGATGAGTTTCTGGTGTATGGGCGTCAATCAGCATCAGCGCGGCGTATGGATGAATGAGCTCATCTATTCGATTCATCTGCTGCTCGGCAAACACGGCCTCCCCGGCTGCGGCGCCTTTTCGCTCACCGGCCAGCCTTCTGCTTGCGGTTCTGCTCGAGAAGTTGGAGCCTTCAGCCACCGTCTGCCTTCCGACATGCTCGTAGCCAATCCGGCTCACCGTGCCAAAACCGAAAAGATCTGGAACTTGCCGGCCGGCACGCTCAATCCAAAAGTTGGACGTTCGTGCATTGAGATCCTGCGCGGCATAGAAGACGGCGCAGTCGACTTCGTTTGGACTCAAGTAGTGAACATCCTGCAATCTGCGCCGAACAACACGCATTTTGTTGAGTCGTGGCGCCGGCCAGATGCCTTCATCGTCGTCTCCGATATTTATCCGACCTATTCAGCTCGCGCGGCCGACCTCATCCTGCCCGCTGCCGCTCACTTTGAGAAGTGGGGCCTCTATGGTAACGGCGAGCGCCGCACGCAAGGATGGCATCAGCTTGTCGAAGCGCCTGGCGAAGCCCGTACAGATATTTGGATGATGATGGCGCTTGCTCAGCGCATCAAGATTGCAGATACCTGGGGCGAGTTGCCACTCGCTGGTGCAAAGGACGGCAAACTCCCAAGTGTCCTTGATGAGGCAAAAAAACTGGGCATCTCAGCCGATGCCACGCTGTTTGATGTCCTTTTTGCCCCGACCGGTTTGCGAGCCAAAGCAACTTGGCCAGATGCGAAGTACCCGAACGAGCTCAACGCTACTGGCAAGGCTCTCGGGATCGAGTACTTCCCGGAAAAAGCGCTCTTCACCGAATACCGAACCTTTACGCTCGGCGGACACGATCTTGCCGACTTCGACACCTATATGGACGAAAAGGTCCACGGCCTCCTCTGGCCGGTCGTGAACGGCAAAGAAACACCTTACCGCTTTAATGTCGACTACGATCCATACGCTAAGCCTGATGCGCTCTTTTACGGCAAGCTTATGAAGGAAATCCCCTCAGGCAATCTTCAGGGCGTGACCGATAAGACCGCAAAGCCTCATCTCGGCAAGGCGAAGATCTTTTTCCGTCCGTATGCCGCACCAGTGGAACAACCTGACAGCCACTTTGATCTCTGGCTCTGCACGGGACGCATTCTCGAGCACTGGCACACAGGCTCTATGACGAGGCGGGTGCCTGAGCTCTATCGCGCTGCACCTCAGGCACTGCTCTATATGAACCCGTCCGACGCAGAAAAACGCGGTCTTAAGCGCGGCGATCTCGCCCGCGTAGAAAGCCGCTACGGCGCCTGCGAAGCCGTCGTTGAGACACAATCTCGCAACCTCATGCCCAAAGGCAGTACTTGGCTTGCATTCTTTGACGAAAAAGTACGCACGAACGCTGTGACGATTGATGCCACAGATCCGCTGTCGCTTGAGCCGGACTACAAAAAAACGGCTGTTCTCGTAAAGAAGGCTTGATCGTCATGGCTGCCAAGCCTTCTCGCCGAGCATTCCTTGAGGGCGCAGCCGCCGTCGGGTGCGCCGGCTTTGCCGGAGCATTTCTCCTCAGCATGCTCCCGGCTCGCGACGCCGCCGCCCATTGGGCGCCGCGTCCGCCGGGAGCGCGCGAGGGTGGACGGTTTACCGCCGCATGCGCTCGATGCGGTCGCTGCGTCAATGCCTGCCCGTACGGCACGCTCAGGCTTGCCGGCATGCGTGGCCCTGCACCGACTGGCACACCCTACTTCATACCCAGAGACGTCCCGTGCTACATGTGCCGCGACTTGCCCTGCGTGAAAGCTTGTCCCACGGGAGCGCTCGATCCAGCGGTCACAGACGTGCGCGAGGCCAAAATGGGCGTCGCTATCGTTGATCCTCAGTCCTGCTTGTCCTGGCAGGGGCTTCGCTGCGAAGTCTGCTTCCGTGCCTGCCCGGAAGAAGGACGCGCCATCACGGCCGAACCGCACCCGCGCGGCCTGAGCAAGCATGCCGTTTTCATTCCCGTCATCCACCCGGAAGCTTGTACGGGCTGCGGGCTCTGCGAAAAAAGCTGCCCTACAGATGAAGCAGCCATCCGCATTGCTGAGCCGAAAGCAGTGCTCGGCGCCATTGGCCGCCACTATCGACTCGGCTGGCTTGCTGAAGATGATCCGAAGAACACACGCCGCGCGCCAGCTGAAACAAAGCCGCAGCCCTCAAACAGCGTCGTACCGGGCCTCGACTATCTCAACGCTGAGGAGCCTCTCTGACATGACAGCTGTTACCTCAAAAAAGCCAGCCGCGCGTCATTTGCCGCCACCAAAAAGCATTGGCGAACGACTTCACCGAGCGCGCTTTGCAATTGCTCGGCGCGCCGTTCAGCTTCTAGTACTCGCACTCTTCGCCGGCACTGCCCGTTTTGGTTGGGAAATCTGCGGACGGAAAATTCTTTCTGGCAACCTGTCTGCTTCAAGATTTCTTGACGCTATACCAATGGCCGATCCGCTTGCATTTCTGGAGCGCCTTTGCGCAGGCATCGCGCCGACTGCTACCGCGCTAACCGGCTTCATCATTACGGGAGCTGTTTATGCATGTCTCGGCTCGCGGACCTTCTGCGGATGGATTTGTCCCATGAACATGGTGACAGATGCAGCCGCCTGGATACGGAGCAGACTTGGCCTCCCAGCAGATGCCATCAGAATACCGCGCGCTGCGCGCTATGCCGTTCTTGCCGGCACGCTGATCGCTTCCGCCGCCACGGGTACGGCAGCCTTTGAGGCTGTCAGCCCTCAAGCCTTTCTTTGGCGTGATCTCATCTACGGCACAGGGCTGTCAGCGCTCTCTGCCGCTCTTGCTGTTTTTGCGCTTGAACTCGGGCTCATGCGTGACGGTTGGTGCGGTCATCTCTGTCCACTCGGTGCATTCTGGGCTGTCTGCGGCAAATTGGAGAAGCCGCTAGTGCGCATAAGCTTCTCACCTGAAGCCTGCACGCGTTGCGGAGACTGCGTGCATGCCTGCCCGGAACGTCAGATCATTCGCTTCAAATCGCTCGAGGTAGCGCGCCGCATCCCGACAGGAGAGTGCCTAAATTGTGGCCGCTGCATCGCCGTCTGTCCGGAAGGTGCTCTGCACTTTGTGGCCGGCTGGAGCAAAAAAAGCGTTCCCTGCTCCCATCCCATTGAACACCAGGAGACCCCATCATGACCACACGCCTTTCTGCCGTTCGGAAGATTGTCGCTCTTACTGCGTTCTTTGTAGCCTGTTCTGCCTCTGCTGCCAATGCTGATCGAGCGCCAAGCGCTCCAGGCATTATTCCTCATCCCATTGAGGCTTATGTACCAATCACGCTGGAGAAGAACGCTTGCACGGCATGCCACCTTCCCGCACAACCCGACAAGCCGGCCCAAAGCACCAATATTCCGCTCTCGCACTATCGCAATGGAAAACTTTCCGGCGAACGCTATGAATGCCTAGTTTGTCATCCCGCGGCTCTAAGCACTGGAGAAGCCATGCCAGTCGATCCGAACACTGATCGACCGTAAGACGGACCTCTCGCGGAGCCCTCCGCCAAGCGAAGCGGCTCCGCTGACTTTTCTGACCCTCAAACGGCATCAAAGGATCTTTCAGCGGCCACTTTCGCTGCGGCGCTGCGATGCCCAAACTGCTGCTTCCACTCGGCTTTTGAAGCCGAGCTTCTTAAGCAAGTGCTTGACATGCCCCTTAACAGTACCGGCTGTAATTTTTAAGCGCTTCGCAATGAGCTTGTTGGAATACCCAAGCTCAATGAGAGAGAGCACCTCTTCTTCGCGTTCGGTTAGATGCAACTTCTCTTTGGCCGGCCTGCTGGCCTTTTGCCGGATGATATCCGTCAAATAGCGCGTCATCGTATTGTCGACAACAAGCCGACCCTCGAGCGCTTCCTTCAGGCTCTGCAGAAAGCGCTCAGGCTCCATATCCTTGAGGAAGTATCCATCAGCTCCGGCGCGAATGCAGGCAAATAGATCATCTCCCGAATCGCTTACCGTAAGGATGACAATGCGCCGAGAAGGGTCTTCTTCTTTAAGGAGAGTCAGAATTTCGACGCCTGACGAGCCTTTGATGTTGAGATCAAGAATCGTCAGATCCGGTTCATACCGTCGAACCAGTTCAATCGCTTCCTCACGAGAGCCGGCTTCGCCTACTACCTGAATTGAAGGTTCGAGCGTTAACAGCTCACGCACGCCACGGCGGAAAAGCGGATGGTCGTCTACAACAAGCACAGTGTAGACGTCTTTCTGTACGCTTTCTGACCGAAGAGTCTGGTTAGTCATGGCTTGTGCCTCGCTGAATCGAACGAACTGCCGGCATTGTAGCCGCGCCCTGCAGTCCGCTTGACAATGCGCACACAGGTACCCTGCATCGGCGCAGAGCGTCGAGCAATTTCGATGTCGGCGCCGAGCGCTTGAGCGCGCTCTTTCATGATGCTGAGCCCAAAATGATTAGGCTTGCCGTGCACGTCAGGAATGCCAATACCATTGTCTAGCACCTCGAGAAGAAGTCTGCCGTCAGCGGTACCAATGGCATGAATTTCAACTTCCGTTGCTCGAGCATGCTTTTCGACATTAGACAGCGCCTCACGCAAAATCTGTACCAGATGGACTTGCTCGTTAGGTGAAAGCTCAACGCCCACCGTGCGGTTATCAATCTTCACCGCGATGCCTGTTCGCATACGGAACTGCTCCGCTACATCAGCAATCGCGCCTGCCAGCCCTGCACCATGGATCTGCAGACGAAAGGCCGTCAGAACTTCACGTAGCTGTCGATAAGCCGTCGCTACGCCTTCATCAAGCTCGACCAGAATTGCCTCTTGCGCTTCCTTTGACGCACCATTGCTGACGGCATGCTTGAGACGAAGGATCTGAATGCGAGAGAAGGAAAGCGTCTGTGCAATGGAGTCATGCAACTCCCTTGCAATCGTCGCGCGTTCTTCAAGCACGGCAAGCCGACGATCATCGAGGCGTCGCAGACTTGTCACCACAGCGCGCCCGATCAATCCCGCTAGCATATTGATGAAGCTCGTTCGCCACTCAGGCAGGGCAGTCCTCCCATCTTCAAGCAGAGCAAGGAAGCGTCCCACCTCGCGGCCTTCGTCGTCCAGAAGCGGCACAACATAGGCGCTTTCTAACGAAGTCTCCACCCAGCCTGCAGAAGATGCCAGCGTATAAAAATCTCCTTCCGCAACGCTGCCATTCTCCACTTTCATGACAACAGCGGCAGATTTGGCGTCCATAAAATCCAGAGATTCATTCAGCGTACGGCGAAGCGCTTCCGTCAAACCGCTCTCGCTCAAGAGCATCTGCGAGGCTGTCGCAAGGAATTGCAGGCCTCGGTTGCGTCGATCTAGATCCGCTGTCTTTTTCTTGACTTCGTCCTCAAGCGAACTGTAGAGGCGCTCCAGCTCCGAAACCATAAAATTGAAGCCGCGGCCAAGACGGCCAATTTCCGTGCCGTCCACTGCGCAAGTTCTGCTTGAGAAATCTCCGTGCCGCACCGCTTCCACTGCGCGCTCCAGTCCAGCAAGCGGCCCGAAAATCCGACGTCGCATCACTCGCAGCATGGACCATGTCAACAAAAGCGCACCAGCAAGCGTTGCCGAAAGCATTCCTTTGAGCAGCCAAAGCCTCCCATTAAGCCGAGCTTCAAGCGCAGCAACAAACGCATCAACTTCATCCACAAAGCTTGAGATGCCCGCCATAAAGCTGCGGCGCGCCGCTTCATCCTCAATGCTGTCGAGCGCAAGAGGACGCACCTTCTGTTCAAACGCTTGTTCTACATGGCTGTACATTTGCCTCAACTGATCCTGTGAGCTCTCTGGAATCTCGTTCAACAGCCCCGGACTAGACAAACGCTCGCCGAACTCCCTAACAGCCGCTTCAGTTGCCTGCCGTCGTTCGTCTTGTCTTGCATAAGGGTTAGACACAGCTACGGTGAGCTTGTAACTCATCATGCGCAAGCTCCCTGACACATTGATGGCGCCGCCAGAACCTGATGACAGTTGCGTCACTATGAGGGCAGGCGCAGCAACAAGGAAAACAAAAAGCGTGATGAAACTGAAAACTAGTCGAAACTGCCGATAAAGCGAACGGTTGAAAGGCTGCAGGCTGAAAATCATGGAGAACGCCTCGCGAATCGTTCAAAAGAAGACCTTGCTTCTAATTCATAAAAAAAGCTTCGGGCAGCAAAGCACGCCCGAAGCTTGAGCCGGAATAGTTAGCTGCTGACGAGCCTTTGAAACCGAATCGTCTGCAGTAGAACTACATCAAATGTCCTCGCTCACCATATCGATGGCACCACAGGGACATTCATTGGCGCAAATGCCGCAACCCTTGCAATAGTCGTAGTTGATGCGGAACTTCTTGCCGGGTCCCAGCTTGATGATGGCATTGTCCGGGCAGACGCCGTAGCAGTTGTCGCATTCGAAACAATTGCCGCAGGACATGCACCGCCGAGCTTCGAAAAGCGCGTTTTCCTCGGTAAGCCCCTGCAACACCTCTTCAAAAGTCGTTTGTCTGCGCACAATGTCGAGCTGAGGACGCACCGTCTTGGGCGCATCAGCGTAATACCACGTATTGAGACGCGAGAAGGTAGCAGGCTGCTGAGGGCTATCAGACTCCAGCACGCGGCCCTCAAGATAAGCGTCAATTGCACGGGCAGCCTTTTTGCCATGACCAATGGCTACCGTTACATTGCGTTCGCCGGGCACCATGTCACCGCCCGCAAAAATGCCAGGCACACTTGTCATCATGTTGGCATCAACCTGCACGACACCTTTATCAATGACAAGATTCTTAATGCCAGACAGAAAACTCAAATCTGTTTCCTGACCGAGTGCGAGCACAACGCTGTCGGCAGGCATCGATTCGTATTCGCCTGTCGGCTGCGGATAACCGTTTTCATCTAACGCCATCTTTTCAATGCGGATCTCTCCCTGCTCAGCTTCAGAAATTGTGGAAAGCCATTTCATCGAAACGCCTTCTTCAATAGCCTCCTCGATTTCGAATTGATGTGCAGGTGCGCGATCGCGCGTACGACGGTAGACGACAATAGGTTCGCTGCCCAAACGCTTAGCAGTACGCGCAACGTCAATGGCCGTGTTGCCGCCGCCATAGACGACAACTCGCCGACCAAGCAGAGGCTTGTCCTCTTTTGCTTCGTCTTCCATCGAACGCAGCACAGAAACAGCATCAAGAATATGCGTTGCATCGCCAGCCGGAATGTAAGCGCGCCGAGCCAGCGTCGCGCCTACGCCGAGAAAAACCGCGTCATAGCTGCCGCTCTTTATCTCGTCGGCCAGATTCTTCACTTCGCGGCCAAGTTCAATTTCGACGCCGGTAGCCTGGATTCGCGCGATTTCCGCATCAAGCACTTCACGCGGAAGCCGGTATTTGGGAATGCCGTAGCGCATCATGCCACCAGCTGCTTCGGCGCCGTCTACAACATGAACATCATGACCGAGACGACGCAAGTGGTAGGCCGCCGAAAGACCTGCCGGCCCCGCACCAACGATAAGAACCCGCTTGCCGGATGCTGGCTTCTTCGGCTTTGGCAGCTGCCAGCCATTCTTCAGCGCAAAATCGCCTAAAAAACGCTCAACGGCATTGATGCCGACAGATTCGTCAAGCTCTCCGCGATTGCATGCCGACTCACAAGTGTGGTAGCAAACTCGCCCCATGCAGGCTGGGAACGGATTGTCTTCAACTACTTGACGCCAGGCGCCCTCATAGTCTCCGCTCTCTGCATGAAAAAGCCACGCCTGGCATTTTTCACCTGCCGGGCACTTGGCATTGCACGGCGGCTGGCGGTTCACGTATACAGGCTTCATCGTGCGCCATGTACCTGTACGATTTGCCAGAGAACTTCCTACATCAAGCGTGATAGCAAAAGGCTTGGTTGTCATATTTTTCGGTGCCTCCCCTAGATCTGGCGCGCACGTTCCTCGCCCTGCTCGGGAACGGGAATCGGCTGCTCAGTGGACTCTTCGTTCTCAAGGAGCCCGAACTTCTGAATATTGTGGTCGGCCAGCTGCTGGATGCGTGCAACCACTTCCGGATTGCCTTTCTTGCCGAAGAGGTGCGCAAATCGCTTTTGCAGTTTCAGATAGGCTTCAACAGGCTGAGGACGGCGGATTTTTGCAACGCCGGTCACTTCGCCATACTCCGCCTCAAAGACAGGGAAGAGCCCCGTCTCCTTAGCAAGACGCGCAAGAGTGACTGTCTTGGCCGACGGAGCGCCCCAGCCAAGCGGGCACGGCACAAGAATATGAATATAACGGGCACCGTGGAAGCTCATGGCCTTCTCCACTTTGCGCTCTAGATCGCGCAAATCCGCCACCGTGGCTGTCGCCACATAAGGAATGCCATGCGCCATCGCGATAAGCGGAACATTCTTGCCTTGACCCCAAGCATTGCCTGGTGCTTCGCCTGCAATTTGAGTTGTTGCCGTACGGGCAGCTGGCGGCGTTGCCGACGAGCGCTGCACGCCGGTATTCATATACGCTTCATTGTCGTAGCAGATGTAGAGCACATCGTCATTGCGCTCAAACATGCCGGAGAGGCAACCGAAGCCAATGTCCGTCGTACCGCCATCGCCGCCCATAGCGATAACGCGCGTCATAGGTTCACCCGTCTTCTTAGCACGGATGCGATACGCCGCCGCCATGCCGGTCGCCACGGCCGCCGTATTGCCAAAAAGCGAATGGAACCATGGAAGATTCCAGCTAGTTTCAGGATACGGCGTTGAAAAAACTTCCAGACAGCCTGTAGCGTTGGCCGCTGCCAAGCGATTATGCACAGCACGGCGCGCCGCATCGACAGCATAGCGAGCACCAAGTGCCTCGCCGCAACCCTGGCAGGCACGATGACCGGACGTCAGCGAGTTCGGGCGGTCCTGTGACGCCTGGAGCGAACGCTCGTTAGCACCCATTAGGCGATTGCCGACGGTAAAGGTGCCGGTCTGATAAAAATGAACAACAGAATTAGTCATGACGTCAGACCTCCTCACCGCGAGCAATCTTGCGCTCAGTCACGTGACGATTAAGCGCTTCGGCCACCGGCCCAATATGGCGTGCGGAGCGTTCGTGCTCCAACTGCCGCTCTACAAGCTCGCGGTCGAGGTCAAGGAAGTAAGGATCGTCCTCCGGAAGCGTGCCGTCAGCCACAGCCTGAAAGACCTGCTTAAGCGAAGCGCGCGTGACCGCACGACCGCCAAGACCAGCCACAGCGCTACGCAAATCGATATTCAGGCCGCGAAGTGCCTTCATCACATCAAGAACGAGCGCGCCACCTGTGCCAGCGCTGACCATGCGCTCCAGCACTAAAACAGTGCGAGCACTCTGAAGCGCTTCGCGAACGGAGCGATAGGGGAAGGGCCGATAGCACTTGAGCGCGACCACGCCGATTTTGATACCCATTCCCCGCATTTCGTCGACAGCATCTTTGATTGTGCCGAGCATTGACCCCATGGCGAGTACTGCCACCTCGGCATCATCCATGCGATAGCTGGAAACCAGGCCTCCCGACTTACGACCAAACTGCGCTTCAAATGCCTGTGCCGTGGCCTCGATGACAGGCAGCGATTCACGCATGCGGCGATGCGCCAGCCAGCGTACCTCAGTAAAGGCTTCTGGTCCCACCATCGCACCGATGGAATAAGGATGATCTGGATCGAGCACCTGACGCGGCACATAAGGCGGCAGGAAAGCATCCACTTCTGCCTGCGTTGGAATGTCCATGCGCTCAAACGCATGCGTCAGCACAAAGCCGTCCATGCAGACCATGACAGGAATGGAGCATTCTTCCGCGATGCGGAATGCTTGAATATGCAGATCGCACGCTTCCTGATTCGTTTCAGCAAAAAGTTGAATCCACCCCGAATCGCGCTGGCTCATCGAATCGGAATGATCGTTCCAAATGTTGATCGGAGCACCAATAGCTCGATTGGCCACAGTCATAACGATCGGCAAACCAAGACCACCAGCGTTGTAGACCGCTTCGACCATGTAGAGCAGACCCTGGCTTGCCGTAGCTGTATAAGCGCGCGCTCCAGCCACCGAAGCGCCAATGGCCACCGACATTGCAGCAAATTCGCTCTCAACATTGATGAATTCGCAGTTTTGAAGTTGGCCTTTGCGGCAAAGCAGTCCAATATTTTCAACAATATGCGTCTGCGGCGAAATCGGATAAGCGCAGACCACCTCGGGTCGACAGAGCGCTACAGCCTGAGCGACGCCCTGGCTGCCTTCAAGCTGCTTAAGCATTTTTTTCTCCCATCTGAGCCTTTACCGCATCAAAGGCAAGCCTCGCCACTTCGGCATTGGCTTCGGCCACACGGCCAGAGAATTTGACGTTATAAGCGGCTTGCACGCTTTCAAGCTTCATCAGCCCTGTCATAGCGGCAAAGCCGGCCAGCATGCCGGCTCCAGGCAGGGGACGACCGATTTTTTCAAGCGCAAACTTCGTCGCAGAAACACAGAACACATGTTGCGGCGGCAACCGCTTTACGAGGTCCTCTAAACCAAGTTCCTCAGGCGTACGGCTCGAATTTATGAGCACATATCCTTCCGTCTTCAGCCCACCAAAAACATTGACGCTTTCAAGCAGCGTTCGATCCTGAATTAAGACAACATCGGGCTCGAGAACAGGCTCGCGAAGGCGGATTTCCTGAGATGCGAGGCGCGCAAAGGCGACAACGGGCGCACCCGTACGCTCCGAACCGAAGCTCGGAAATGCCTGTGCGTTGTGCCCTTCCATGAACCCCGCGAGCGCGAGCATCTCGGCAGCGGTGACCACGCCCTGGCCGCCTCGGCCATGAATGCGGATTTGGAACACGACTTACCCTTCCAAAATTGACAAAACATCCCCCGCTGAAGCAGGGAAACCTATCGGCGCCACAGCGCCTGCCGCCTCTGTCCGCCGCCGCCAAGAGGGCTTCGAACAGGCTGGAATTTTGATCTCCGTAACTCTAGCAAACAAAGACGGTCAGACAAAATCCCCCAAACGGCCATCGGCCATTCCGCCTTGCCGGCATCGCGGTTAGACTTGACAGCGGCTAGCGCCCAACTGCCAGTTTCCGCCCGCCCCTTTCCTTCTCGCACGCCGCATGCGCCGCTTTTTTCTTCTCTTTACCGCACTCATCCTCGCCGGTTGCACTACTCTCTTCAAGACTGACCCTCTTGAAGGCTTGACCGCCATCTACACTTGGACGGCAAAGGGTCAAATGGTCTTTCAATGCGCCATGGATGACGAAGGGCTTTACTGGCAATTCCTCTTCCCTCAAGGCAAGCTCTATAACGATCAGGGCCGCTTTGAAGGCGAGCTTCTGCCAGATTTCGGCGTCAAGGCCCGCGACGGCTCTGCCGCTTCAGCGCGTATTGTTGAGCAGAAAGAAGCCAATAGCCCTCGCGACCTCAAGCCTGCGCTCTTCGAAGCCACAGGCTCGCTGCGGGGCACTATGAAGAATCTCCGCCACATTGAGCGCCGCTATGCAAAGGGAGGCATGCCTCAGACAAAATGCTCGCCTTCGCAACGGGGAAAGCGCCTCTATGTGCCTTTCACTGCACGCTATATTTTCTACCGCTGACCGTATTGCGCACTGCGTTCAGCTCCCTCCTTTAGCGACACCGAATACAGGGGATTACCCGATTTTGATAAAATGCCAAGCTTGACCGCTTGGCCGCCACAAAGCGCCGGCGGGTTCTCATTTTCCGGAGAGATGTAATGGTTCCTGCTGCCACCACCGTCGGAGGGTACCTCCAAAGTCTGCCCAACGACCGACGCGTTGCTATGGCGCGAGTCTGCAGCATGATTCGCCGCTCCGCTCGAGGCGTGCGTGAAAGCATGCGATTCGGGCTGGCGTTTTATGAGCTCGACGGGCCCATCTTCGCCGTCGAATCCCACGACAAATCCCTCACGCTCTACTACGCCGAGAAGGATGCGCCTGCCGGCAACGAACAGAAGTGGAAGGGGCTCGACGTCGAACGCCGTTGCGTCGAGTTCAAGGATCTCAACTGTCTGCCTCTCGACGTTGTCGAAGGCATCGTTCGCGCTTCGCTCAAGCTGCGCCGTGCGCGAAATGGCGAAAACATGCCGAGCCAAGCAGAACTTCTCAAAGTCTGGGGTATCCGCGAAGAGGATGCCGCTGTAGCGCCGCCAATCGTTCGCATCGTCGTGCCGCACGATGACAAATCGCCGGCCGACGACGACAAGAAGCCGGTCAAGTAAAACCACATGGACAATACAAGCCGCAAATTCTGTGGGATTTGCGGCTTTTTTTTTGAGGGGACGGCTTTTCACTCAAAAAGCACAAGATATGCGGGCTTCAACCCAAACCTCCAACAGCCGACTGATCTCTTCCGGGCACTCGGTAAGCGGCCAATGCACACAACGCACCGTCCGACATTCGCCATTAAATTTTGCCGCCCAGCTCTGCAACTTCGCTGGATCCGCATAAGCACCTGCGCTTGAAGCAATGACCAAAATCGGGCATCCGACAGCTGCAAGCGCTTCTGGCGGCGGCGTTGGTCGCCCAACTTCGAGAAAATCCCTTGCATAGTCAGCCAGGTGCATATGCTTCAAATCATTCCAAGGCGATGAATAGCGCCGCACAAACGCCTCCCGGGCGTCATCTCCTGCGGAAAGCGCCGCCTGCGCCATTTCATCTTCACGCCTCAGGCTATAGCCAGGAAGTCGTCTTTTGAATCCTGCCGCATTGGCCAGCCGCCCCAACACTTCCAGCATGCAAAGCAGCGGACGTTGCCTAACGTAGCCAAGTGCTTTTTGGGTAAGGCATCCTGTAGCAAGCGGATCAATAAGCACAAGTCCGGCAATACGGGCCGCATGCATCACAGCAAACGTCATAACCGCATGAGCACCAAGGCTGTGTCCGACAGCAATGATGCGGGCGAGGCCTTCTGCATCCAAAATTGCAGCTATGTCGTCCGCATGCCGTTCGAGCGTTGCCGGCACCAGTGAATCGCTTGCTCCGTGTGCTCGCAAATCAAGTCGCAGCAACTTCCAATGCCGACGAAGCGGCGTCTTTTCGGCAAAAGCTTCCCAGCGGCTTGCATTCGACGCTGCGCCATGCACAAAAAGAATGGCTCCCCGCTCGGATTCAGATGCAGGCGCAACGCTGTAGCAAATGACTGCGCCGTCTCGTTCGAGGGTATGCCGCCGCTCTCCGGGAATCAGCTCAAAAAAACGATGGGAATCCAACTTGGCGGCAAGTCGCTTGCCTGCCGCGTCGCTCTGCCTCATGACTGCTTGCCGCCTGCCGTCGGCTCGTCAGAATTTCTGCTGCTTTTCAAAATGCGATAGAGCGTTCTTTCAGAAAGCCCAAAATGTTCAGCCAGCGCCTTGCGCGAACCGCGCCAAGCTTCTGCCGCCAGCCGTACAGCACTCGCGTCGGCTGCAGTCAATCGTCGCCTCGAACCTGTCAGATGCGAAGCATCCAGCGGCTTTGTCGCAGCTTCCAGCAACGACGGCTCGTCTGCAGCCGCCAGCGCCGTACGCGTCAGTACATCTCCAGAAGAAAAAAGACGAGCTCTCGCCACCAGGCTTTCCAGCTCGCGGACATTCCCCGGCCATACGCGCGCTTTCAAGTATGCAAGCGCCTCTGGCGAAAGTCTCGTCGGCCCCGGTCCCTCACCAGAAAGGACAAAACCAGCAAGCTCTTCAATATCGTCGAGTCTGTCGCGCAATGGAGGCACATCCACACGATAGGTAGTCAATCGATAGTACAGATCTGCTCGAAAGCGATCTTCTTGAACCAACGCACGAAGGTTTTTCGATGTTCCGCAAAATACGCGGTAATCCACCGCCACAGCTTCTGGAGAACCGCTCGCTCGAACGGCTCCTGTTTCAATCAGCTCAAGCAATCGGCGTTGCAATACCAAGCTGAGCGCGCCAACCTCTTCAAAATAGAGCGTGCCCCCTGGCGACTGTACAAGTCCACCCCCAACCGTTCGGCCGTCCTTCCGGCCAAGCAATTCAGCTTCAAAGGCCTCTTGCGTCAAGCCTTCGCAACCAATCGGCACAAAAGCATGCGCTGCACGCCGAGAGTTCTCATGAAGAGTGCGAGCAAACGATAGCTTGCCGCTTCCGCTCTCCCCAGCAAAAAGCACAGGGACACTGACAGCTGTCACACGAGCGAGCTTCGCCAGACAAGCCTTCACGGCCTCGCTCTTGGCCGCAATGCCGTAGGCAGTGAATCCAAAGGCATCGCCTCGCACGAGTACGCGTTCCATAAAAAATACTGGAGACCCGTCAGGTCCTGGTATCGGCGTTGCCGTTAAATCCAACCATCGCTCGCCGCCGGGGATCAACTCGCGATGCAGACAAGAGGCAGGCCGCTGGGTGGCCGCCGCTTGATCGAGCGGGCATTCATGTCCACAGCGACCGCAAGGTTGAAGCTCGTGGAAAAGCAGTTCATGACAGCGCCTCCCCGAAAAGTCTCTGCCGCCAAAGCGTCGGCGAAAGGCCCGATTGGCATAGGCTACGGTGTAATCGCTCCGAATGAGGAGACGCGGCTCATCAAGTGAGTCGAGAAGGCTCTGGAGATCCGCACTGACTGCCATAACTGTCTGCCATTACTGCCAAAATTCAGCCAATACTGCCACAAGATGATGGGGTCGTCAACAAGCCCTTCGCCGACAGCCCCGTTTACGATCGCGCCTGCGCTGTGCCTCTTAAGATGAGCGTGTCGCAGTCGGCCGTAAGGCCCATTGCGCGCTTCGCAGCCTCAATAGCTCTGCCGATCGAGGCTTTACTTTTGCTCGCTTCTGCCGTTTCCCCCATGAAGGCCAAGTTCAGCAACATTGCACCCCGACGGCCGCGTCTTGCTCTTGAAGTGGCGGTCGTTCTTGCATGCAAGCTACTTTTCATCTTCTGTCTCTGGTGGCTTTTTTTCAGCCCCGAGCACCGTACCGACGTAACGCCGGAAAAGATGAGCAACTTCCTTCTCGGTCCAGCAGAGACAGCTCCGGCAGACGAAGCCGCTTCGCGGATGATTGCGGATCCTCAGCAATGATCCTCAACCGCCGTACGCCGACGATAACTTGTTCTCAACAACACATCAGGAGAAGTCTGCAATGATCCCCTCTGATCTTGTCGACCTGTCGCGCCTGCAGTTCGCGCTGACCGCGATGTACCACTTCCTCTTCGTGCCCCTTACCTTGGGCCTCTCCTTCATGCTCGTCGTGATGGAAGTGACGTACGTCGTGACCGGCAAAGAGATGTACAAGGACATGACCCGCTTCTGGGGCAAGCTCTTCGGCATCAACTTTGCCCTTGGCGTTGCTACGGGCATCACCATGGAATTCCAGTTCGGCACGAACTGGGCCTACTACTCGCACTATGTCGGCGACATTTTCGGCGCGCCGCTAGCCATTGAAGGCCTAATGGCCTTCTTCCTCGAGTCGACATTCGTCGGCCTTTTCTTCTTCGGCTGGAACCGCCTCTCTAAAGGCAAGCATCTGCTTGCCACCTGCATGATGGCGCTTGGCACAAATCTTTCTGCGCTCTGGATTCTCGTGGCCAATGCCTGGATGATGCATCCTGTCGGGAGCGAATTTAACTTCGTGACGATGCGCATGGAGATGACTAACTTCTGGGAAGTCATCACTAGTGAATGGGCTCAAGCGAAATTCGTTCATACGATCGCTGGCGGCTACATGACCGGAGCCTTCTTCGTGATGGCCATTTCGGCCTACTACCTTCTCAAGAAGCAAGACGTCAAGTTTGCCTCGTCGAGCTTCCGACTTGCTGCCATCTTCGGTGCCGTTGCCTCCCTCATGACCGTGCACATGGGCGATGAGTCGGGTTATCTCGTCACGAAGGATCAGCCCACCAAGATCGCTGCTATGGAAGCTGTGTGGGATACGAAGGAAGCGCCTGCGCCAATGACGCTCTTCGCCATTCCAAATTCAGAAACTCGCTCGAATGCTGCGGAAATTGACATTCCCTGGGTCTTCGGCATTATCGGCACCCGTTCCTTCTCAACGCCAATTCCCGGCGTGAACGAGCTCGTGCAGAAAGCTGAAGAACGCATCGTGAGCGGTCAAAAAGCCGTTGCTCTCCTTGAAGCGCTTCGAGCCGATCCTTCTAACGACTCGCTGAAGGCCGACTTCCTAAAGGTCAAAGATGATCTGGGCTACGGCCTCCTGCTCAAGCAGTTTGTTGAAGATCCCGCCAAAGCTACACCTGAGCAGATTAAAGCTGCCGCGGCGTCAACCATTCCGTCTGTTGGTCCGATGTTCTGGGGCTTCCGCCTGATGGTCGGCAGCGGCATGGCTATGGCCCTCATCTTCTTGCTGGGTGCCTTCTTCTCGATGAAGAAAACCCTCGCGCAAAAACCGGCTTTCCTCAAGCTTGCCATGCTCGGCCTGCCTCTTCCGTGGATCGCCTGCGAAGCTGGCTGGTTTGTCGCTGAATACGGCCGCCAGCCTTGGACCATCTACAACGTGCTGCCGACGCATTTGTCTGTCTCTTCGCTTACCACAGGCGAAGTAATGGGCTCGCTCATCGGCTTCATCGTGCTCTACTCCGCCCTCATCGTGGTCGAAATGTGGCTTATGGTGCGCTTCAGCCGCCAAGGACCAAGCTCACTCGGCACTGGCCGCTATCACTTCGAACGCCAATAAGACCGGAGGCACTGAAAAATGATCGACTATGAAATCCTGAAGGTCATCTGGTGGCTCTTCATCGGCGTGTTGCTTATCGGCTTCGCCATCATGGACGGCCAGGATATGGGCGTAGGCACGCTTCTGCCCTTCCTCTCGAAAGAGGATAATGAGCGCCGCATCATGATTAACGCCGTCGCCCCCCATTGGGACGGCAATCAAGTGTGGCTCATCACTGGCGGCGGAGCTATGTTTGCCGCTTGGCCGCTCATGTATGCCGCAGCGTTCTCTGGCTTCTATTGGGCCATGCTCATCGTACTGGCTGCGCTCATTTTCCGTCCTGTCGCCTTCGACTATCGCAGCAAGGTCTCGTGCCAGAAATGGCGCACGTCGTGGGATTGGCTCCTCTTTGTAGGTTCTGCTGTCCCCCCGATCATTTTCGGCGTGGCATTCGGCAACCTGCTTCAGGGCGTTCCTTTTGTGATTGACGGCACGATGCGTCCCGCATACACCGGCAGCTTCTTCGGACTTCTTAATCCGTTCGGACTGCTTTGCGGTGTGCTTTCGCTTGCGATGATCGTCTTTCATGGAGCCAACTATCTGGTGCTCCGCACGGAAGGCGCGCTGCAAGCCCGCGCCGAGAAAGTCGGCGCAGCAGCGGGCTTCCTCTCCGCCGTGCTTTTCATCCTTGGTGGCATTTGGACCTATTTCGGCATTGACGGCTACATTGCAACGGCTGGTCTTGATCCTGCCGGCCCTGCAGTTCCTCTTGCTAAGACAGTTGAAGTGCAGGCTGGCGCCTGGTTCGCCAACTTCTCAGCCTGTCCCGTGCTTTGGATCGTGCCGCTCCTCGGCATCCTCGGCACGCTCGGGGGAGCTGCCATGACGAAGAAAGGCGCTGCCGGCAAGGCCATTCTCTGCTCGTCTGTAGCACTCCTCGGCATCATCCTTACGCCGCTAGTCTCGATGTTCCCGTTTGTCATGCCGTCGTCCGCCATGCCTAATGCAGGCCTCACGATCTGGGATTGCACAAGCTCACAGCTCACTTTGGAGATCATGTTGTTTGTGACGATCATCCTGCTGCCGCTGGTGCTGATCTATACGGGCTGGGCTTATAAGGTAATGAGTGGCAAACTCACTGCCTCCTACATCAAACAGAACGACCATTCGCTCTATTGATGCTGATGCTCCGCGGTCGCTTTAGCGGCCGCGGCCTTCCATTTTTTTTTCAAGAATCTCGACATCATGTCCTACTTCTACTGGATCACCGGTGTTTCCTTCGCCGTTCTGCTCGCCGCGCTTCTTGAAGCGGTTGCTACACGCAATGACGACTAATCGGCAACCTGATATTCCGCCAGATGCGCTGGTTCCGCGCACAAATGTGCTGACAACGCTTCTGCGCATCGTTAGCTTTATTGCTGCGCTCTGCGTGATGGCTGTCATCGTCCTCTACCCACGCGCCATCGCAAGCGACATGACGGATGTTCCTCACGGCGCTCTCGTCGGCTTGCTTTGCGGCATGAGCATTTGCTGGGTTTATGGCCTTGGCTTTGTGCCGAAAACTCGAGCTCTGCGCTGGATTTTCACACCGGCGCTCGGCTGGGCGTTAATGCTCGGCTTTGGCGCTTGGGTATTTCTGCAATGACAGCCGCAACAGTAGTTACAGCACCAAGCGAAACGCTTTTTATGCGAATTGGAGGAGAGGCAGGTGTAACAGCACTGGTCACTTCTTTCGTGAAAGCGCTTTTGTCGCGCGATGATGTTGCTGAGCTACGTGCACTTTATCTAAGCCGCTCACTCGAACGCTATCAGATTAGGCTTGCAGAATATCTATGCGGCTGGCTGGGCGGTCCGGCGCTTTATCAGGAGCGCCATGGCCTGCCCATGCTTCGCGAGGGGCACCGCAACATACCGATAAGCCGTCAGTTGATGGTTCAATGGTGCGCCTGCATGCACGATGCACTTGAAGCAACCGTAGCAGATCCTGCTCTTCGTCTCTCTCTCTTCGGCGTTTTCTTGCGCATGGCAGAAAGTCTTGTCAACCAAAAAGACTAATGCGCTGCTTACAGCAACATTCAAGTAAAAGCCCGCGTTTTATATAGCGCGGGCTTTTTCTATCTGTACTTGATGACCAGCTATTGCGTTCCCCATTTGCTGTGCTCGCGCTTGAGCCACTTCAGGTCAATCTGCACATTACTTGCATCGTCGCTTACCCAAACAATGCCATCCTGAATGGTAACCGCAAGCTTCATGCTTCTCTTGGCCATAGCGCTCAACGCCTCTGCATCTACATCAGGCACAACAATGACAGCAAGTTTTTCGATTTTGCCGAAATCGCCTTGATGGGCAGCCCACCAAGGCTCAATCTTGGCTTCATCGTAAGCGATCACAGTAACATGAGCGCTTTTGCCCGCCGCTTTGCGCACAGTACGGACATCTGGCGTTCCAAGTTCAACCCACTCCAAAATGGCGCCGGTATCGTCGACTTCCCAAAGCGCAGGCTCGCCCTCAGCAGATAGTCCTCGGCCGAATTCAAGCCTCTCGCCGGCATGCATGCAATATGCCAGAACCCTCAGCATAAGCCGCTCTTCCGTTTCAGAAGGATGCCGAGCAACCGTCAGAACCAGCTCGGAATAGTAGTTGCGGTCCAAATCGGAAAGGCTGACTGCAGCTTTATAGACGGTCGCGCCAAGCGCCATGGAAAAATGCCCCTTCGCACCTCCTGTCTGCAGGAAGACAGAGCGCGCCTGAAGAATTTGATCGTTGAATAAAAGTTCGCCGCACTAGGGCGCCGACCTACACAGACAAAGGGAACGCATCGCCTCTTCCCTTTTTTTTGAGCGCGCCAAGTATAGGCCGTTACCGCAAGCTACCAAAAATTTCGTCCTCAAAGGCTACATCGGCATGGCCTGCCGACGTGCCAGACGCAACCATCCGTAGACAATCCGATAGGCAACCCAAATGCCAAGGACAAGGAAGCCAAACACAAAGAGAAAGATCCCTATGCCGAAGAACATCAAAGGAGTCGCTATCAAATATGTCAGCACCAGCATCAATGCCGCATACCAGAACGTGCGAATCTGCCACGAAAAATGCGTCTCCAAATAGGTTCCTTGCGCATCACCGCGAAATATGTAGTTGAATATCACCGCCAGAATCGACGGCGCAGAAAAAACGAAGGCGCCGACAATCGTCGCCCCACCTGTCAGAAGCCCTGTCAGTATCGAAAGCGTATGGAGGCCATAAACGATATTGGCAACGAGCTTAGTACCGCTGGAGGGTTCGTAGGTATTGGGAAGCATGACTATGGACGCTCTTTCGTTAATATGCTGAAACTCTTCTAAATTGTATCGAACGCTCTATTTGCCACATGCTCGCTGATTCGCTTTCCTTTTGGGCGACCCCCACAGCTTTATTGATATCGCTTTTGGATCATGAGGCAGGCGCAGCTTGTGCCGGTATTTTCTCTTACTACCGAGAAGGCAATCCCAGCTGGATAGCTTGGGCGCCATGGGCGGCAGCCTCGCTAGGCTGCGCTTTGCGCTCGGCAATACTTTATTCAGTAGCTTGGCGTTGCGGCTGGAGGCCGCAACGCCTGATCGGAAAATCGAATCACCTCATCGTAACCCGCTATCTGCATCGCAACGCCGCGTCAGCCGGCAAACTCTTCATGATTGTCGGGGCGCTACAATTTTGCTTCGCATTCCGTTGGTCGCTTCCTGCGCTCTGCGCGCGATCTGGCATGAATCCCGTGCTTTTTTTCACGGCTTCGCTTGTCGGAAGCGCGCTGTGGTCAGGCGTTATTGCAACTAGCGCACTCTTCGGCATGCAACTTTATTTCCCTGGCTTCCTTGGATGGCACGAAGCTCGGGAAGTCCTCCCGGGCCTCATACTGCTGGCTGCGCTTTGCGCTGGTACGGCTCGGATCGTCATCGCTCGGCTCCTTCAGAGAGTCCGGAACAGAGAACTACCATGAGAATTCTGCTCGTAGAAGACGATGAGATGATCGGTGAAAGCGTTGTGGACGGCCTCGAAAGCGAGGACTACGCTGTGGATTGGGTAAAAGACGGCGACTCCGCTCTTCTTGCCATGAACACAACGCCGTTCTCTCTCGTCATCCTCGATTTGGGCTTGCCAGGCAAAGACGGCCTTCAAGTGCTCAAAGAAATGCGTGCCAAGCGCAATCCCACGCCGGTGCTCGTCACGACAGCACGAGACACCGTTGACGACCGCATCAAAGGATTGGATAGCGGCGCAGACGATTACCTCATCAAACCTTATGACTTAGACGAACTTTCCGCCCGCATCCGTGCCCTGCTACGACGCTCTGCCGGCAGAGCGGATCCCATCATCGAGCGCGGAGAACTCAAGATCTCGCCAGCAACCCGCGAAGTGACCTACCGCGGTCAACCCGTGATTCTCTCGTCAAAAGAATATGCGCTTCTTGCTGCGCTCGCTGAACGTCAAGGCGTCGTCTGGAGCCGCTCACAGCTTGAAGAAAAACTCTACAACTGGGACAACACGGTAGGCTCCAACGCTATTGAAGTGCATATTCACCACTTACGAAAAAAACTCTCCGACAGCGCTATCAAAACAGTTCGCGGCGTCGGCTACTTGCTTGAAACTTAAACTTTCTTGGACCGCTGAGCGATGACATCCATCCGCCGCAAGCTTCTTCTTACGCTCATCGGCGCGCTCCTTGCGGCAGGTTTCGCCGCAGCGGCCGCTACGTTCTTCTCTGCACAAGCCGAGTTCAATTTATTTTTAGATACGCATCTGCGAGAAACGGCGCAGTCACTCCGTGACTCTGTGTTGCAGAGCATGCCCTTCGAAGCGCCGCGCCATCTGACAATTGTGGGCGATGCGCCTTCCTACAAAATTGTCGTGCAGGTTTATGACAGTGCTAACAATAGTGTCTGGCAACGGGCAGGCACACCTTCTCTGCCGCTACCAGAACACCCTGGCTTTAGCCTTGACAAAGTCGATGGCAAAGCTTGGCGCACCTATTCCGTTGCTGCTGGCCCTCTCATCATTACTGTGGGTCAAGATATAGCCGTGCGCAACGAGCTTGCTGCTACGGCCGCCTTCCGCATTCTGCAGCCCCTTTGCCTGCTATTGCCTTTCATTGCCATTGCCGTTTGGATTGTTGTTGGCAGCGGCCTTGCGCCGCTTGAAAAAACAGCGCGCGCAGTTTCCCGCCGCTCGCCAACATCACTCGACCCCATTTCCACCAAGGGACTCCCAACAGAACTCGCAGGTCTTGTCAACGCTGTCAACAATCTTCTTGCCCGATTGTCGGAAAGCCTTTCCGCTCAGCAACGCTTTGCATCAGACGCTGCTCATGAACTGCGGACTCCGCTTACTGCACTCAAACTGCAAGTACAGCTCGCACAGCGAGCCAAAACTCCAGAAGCACAGCAAAAATGCTTCGGCAAGCTTAATGACGGCATCAACCGTGCCACTCGTCTCGTTCAACAGCTCCTTACACTGGCTCGCCTTGATCCTGATGCCTCTAAAAAGCCCATGAGCTCCATCGACTTGGCTGCACTTGCTCAAAGCGTGCGCGAGGATATGGCGCCCATTGCACAGCAGAAGTCGATAACGATTTCTGCCGCAGTCCAGCCTGCGCAAATTGATGGCATGGAAGACGCAATTCGCTTGATGATCACAAATCTCACAGACAATGCAATCCGCTATACGCCTCAAGGAGGACGCATTGAACTACATACCCGCACTGAAGGCAACATGTCAGTCATTGAGGTTTGTGACAACGGGCCAGGCATTGCACCAGCTGAACGGCAGCGCGTCTTCGACCGCTTCTACCGTGCGCTCGGCACCAAAACTTCCGGCACAGGATTAGGCTTGGCTATTGTGAAGCGCATCGTGGACATTCACCGCGGCAATATTGAAATTCTTGATGGCCTAGATGGTCGCGGCACAACTTTCCGTCTCGTCTTTCCGCCGCTCGGCGCTAATGCTCAAAACTCAATGGCTGATGCCACAACGTAAGCGCCTCGCTATGCGGTCTTGTTACAACTTTAACGGACTCAATACAGCCTTGAATCCTTTGGCGGGCTAGCCGCACAGCGTTTTGCACTAGAGTAGGCGACATCGCAATTTCAAATTCGACCGTATAGTGCAAACGCCTTACGGCGCGCACGCCCGGTCAGCTCCAAATAGGCGGAGATCAATACGATGACTACAAAAGCCTTCTTCATGAAAACTTCTCTTGCGGCCGCACTTAGCGCAGCAGTGCTGATGTCTGCTCTGCCCGTTGAGGAGGCCTCTGCATTCGACTCGAATGCCGCCTCGGTGCAGCAACTGCCTGATTTTGTGAAGCTCGTTGAAGAGAATGGCCCTGGCGTCGTCAACATTGCCATTGTCAAGAACGCCAGAACAGTAAACGTCCCAGGCTTCGGCATTCCTGGCATGGACGATCGCCATGCTGAAATCTTCCGCCGCTTCGGCATCCCGCTTCCGTTTGATTTCGGCGGAGGAACGGAAGAAATCCCCGAACAGCGCGGCACGGGCTCCGGCTTCATTATTTCGGAAGACGGCCTCATTATGACGAACGCTCATGTTGTCGAAGGCGCCGATGAAATCATCGTTCGCCTCACGGACAAGCGCGAATTCAAAGGTAAAGTCCTCGGTACCGACAAGCAGACGGACATCGCTATTGTGAAAATCAATGCGAAAAATCTACCTGTTCTTAAGATCGGCAACTCGAGTAAGCTCAAAGTCGGCGAATGGGTCGCCGCTATCGGCAGTCCTTTCGGACTCGACAACACCGTAACGGCAGGCATTGTTTCTGCACTTTCACGCAACTTGCCGTCTGATCAATATGTTCCTTTTATTCAGACGGATGTAGCAGTCAATCCCGGCAATTCTGGCGGCCCGCTCTTTAATATGGCTGGCGAAGTTGTAGGCATCAATTCTCAGATTTTCTCGACCTCAGGCGGCTTCATGGGACTCTCGTTCGCGATTCCTATCGATCTCGCCATGCAGATTAAGGACCAGCTCGTTAAGGACGGTCATGTCACGCGCGGTTACGTTGGCGTCTACATCCAAACTCTCACGCAGGAACTCGCCGACAGCTTCGGACTCAAGACGCCGCAAGGCGCATTAGTGACGAAAGTTGAAAAAGACAGTCCCGCAGAAAAAGCGGGCTTGCAGGCAGGCGACGTTATTACCAAGGTAAACGACAAGACGATCACTTCGTCCGTGACACTGCCGATGCTTGTCAGCGCCATGCGCCCTGGCACCAGCACAGAATTCACGGTCATTCGCGATAAGAAAGAAAAGACACTTACTGTCACGATTGGACAGAATGACAAGGCAACAGCTCAAGAAGCTGCAGCTTCGAATGCCCACAAGCTCGGTGTTTCAGTACGTCCGCTGACAAAGGATGAACAAAAAAAGACTGACACTACTGGCCTTCTCGTTGAAAGATCGACAGGGCTTGCAGCTAAGGCCGGCATCCAGCCGGGCGACATCATCGTGAGCGCTAACGGTGATGTTGTCAATTCGATAAAGGATCTGCAGTCTGCCTGTGAGAAAGATCAGGTGCTGCTTCTTGTGCAGCGTGACGGCGGCCGCATCTTTGTGCCTATTCGCTTTGCTGACAAAAACAAGAAAGAAGCACAAAAGTAGTCGTCATTATTGACTCTAGAGGCCAGCAACTTTTATCGCGGTCCCCCAAAAAAAGCGCTCCGTTCATGAAACGGAGCGCTTTTTAATTTTGTAGCAAACGCTGTATAGAGAGACCGTTAGGCCGCCTTGTTCTTTTTGCGATAACGGAGCGTCGCTTCCATCTTCGGTTCGTCAACCTGATTGCACCAGTGACCAACGACCACGCACGCAATACCGTTGCCAATCATGTTCGTCAACGCTCGCGCCTCTGACATGAAGCGGTCGATGCCCAAAATGAGCGCCAAGCCAGCCACAGGTACATGTCCAACAGCAGAGAGCGTGGCCGCTAGCACAATGAAACCAGATCCCGTCACGCCTGCTGCGCCCTTTGACGTCAATAGCAGCACAGCGAGAAGCGTTACCTGCTGCATGATGGTCATATTGACATCGCAAGCCTGCGCAATAAAGACAGCTGCCATCGTCAGATAAATAGCCGTACCGTCCAAGTTGAAGGAATAGCCAGTTGGGATCACCAAGCCGACGACAGAACGATCAATGCCTGCCTGCTCCATCTTCGTCATCATGCGTGGCAACACCGATTCTGATGAAGAGGTACCCAACACAATCAGCAACTCTTCCTTAATGTAAGAGATGTAGCGGAAGATGGAAAAATGATGCCAATGGCAGATGAAGCCGAGCACGCCGATGATGAAGACAAAGCACGTCAAGTAGAACGTGCCCATCAGCTTGGCTAGCGGAATGAGAGAAGCAATGCCGTATTTGCCAATCGTGAAGGCCATGGCACCGAATGCACCGATCGGCGCAACACGCATGATCATGCCCACAATCTGGAACAGAACGAAAGAGGACTTCTCAATGACATCAAAGATAAGGGTGCCACGGCCGCCGAACTTATGAAGCGCGAAACCAAACAACAACGAGAAGAAAAGAACCTGTAGGATTTCGCCTTCGGCAAACGCGCCCACAACAGTCATCGGGATGATATTCATGAGGAACTGCGTTGTCGTCTGCATTTTGCCCGGCCCAGCATAAGCGGCAATCGCCGAGCTATCGAGCGTGCTTGGATCCACATGCATGCCTGCGCCAGGCTGAATGAGATTCACAACACAGAGCCCGATGATAAGAGCAATGGTCGACACGACCTCGAAATAGAGCAATGCCAGGCCGCCGGTTTTGCCCACCATCTTCATATCCGCCATGCCGGCGATGCCCGTCACAACAGTGCAGAAGATCACCGGCGCAATGATCATTTTGATCAGTCGAATGAAACCGTCACCGAATGGCTTCATTTCTACGCCAATATCTGGAAAGAACATGCCCAGCAGCACGCCGAGCACAATGGCGCAGATAACCTGGAAGTAAAGCACCTTGTAAATCGGGGTGCGTTTTTTGGGGGAATCCGACATAGCCGTAGCAACTCCCTAGCTTAAAGGGTTTTTCTTATGCTTTTCTAGCCGTCCCTATAAATGGAACAACTTATGGATTGTACGTTTTCGAACGAGAGCCGCAAGACTTCCTTTAGGTGTACTTAGCGAAAATTGTGCCCCAAGGAAAACCCGCCTAGGCGTGAGCCTTAGGCGGGCATCCAATAGGAAAATCCTAATGCCGCTCATGCGACAACCGCTTCAGCCTCGCGATTAAAGCGGGCAACGGAGCCTGCACAGTATGCTTCAACCGACATCCCGTCGACAGCAGCTCGGTCGTAGAAAGTTTCTAGCAACAGCCGATCTACCAGCACCTGTCTCAATAGCGAGTGGTCAATGTTCGGATTAAAAATTAACGCACCTCGCAAAGATTCCAAGTGGCAGCGGGTCATGAAAATCTGCGCTTCGATGAGTTTGAGCTGATCGGAACGAATCGAGTCACTAAAATCCCTGCGGATAAGTTGCAAGACAAACTCGCAGATACGCTTGTTCGCCTCTACGCAAATTTCTCGAACGCGTTGGTTGACCAACGACTCGTTGACAATGAAAAGGCTCACAGCAAGCGAGTCGGGATCCATGTACGCATCGACAATGCCGCCAAGGCGCTCACGAAGACGCTCAGCAGGCGTACTGCCTTTGCTTTCACCTGCAGCGACAATTGTTTCGAGAAAGCGATCCGTTTCGCGCTCTACAAGCGCCTCAATGAGCGCTTCCTTATTCGGGAAATAATTGTAGAGATTGCCGAGACTCATGCCGCTTTCACGGGCAACATCGCGTAATTTGAGCTTCTGCATGCCATGCAGACGGATACACCGATCCGCCGCATCGACGATTTCGCACCGCCTCCGTTTTTGCACGCTGTCTGCATCAGATTCAGGCTGCATTCGCAGCTCCTACTGCAGCGCCTAACGGCTGACCTGCCTCGCCAGCCTGTCCGCTAGGCAACTCACTACCGCCTCCAAGAACCTTGTAGAGCGTCACTAGGCTGGAAGCCCTGGAAAGCTGCGTGGCGATAAGCGTTTGCTGTGCTGCAACCATAGCCCGTTGTTGCTCGAGCACTTCTGTGTAAGCTGCTGCGCCATGCTTATAGCGAGCATCCGCAAGCTTGTAGGCATTGGTGGCCGCCTCGGCATATTCCACCCGGGCTTGGAGCTCCCGATCGATTGTGCCTTCTGTTGCCAACGCGTCCGCCACTTCGCGAAACGCCGTTTGGATCATCTTTTCATATGTTGCAACCGCGATCTTCTGAGAGGCTTCTGCGCTCTTCAAATTCGCCAGATTGAGGCCACCTGTAAAAATAGGAATCGAAATGTTTGGAGTAAAGCTCCAAAGCCCCGTACGACCATCAAAGAGATCTGAAAGTTCAGAGGCCCCCGAACCAATGCCAGCAGTAAGGCTGATGCTTGGGAAGAAAGCTGCGCGGGCAGCGCCGATCTGAGCATTGGCGCTCAGCATGCCGCGTTCAGCCTGCTGAATGTCAGGGCGGTTGAGCAACACTTCGCTCGGGAGCCCCTGTGGAAGCGCTGCCGGCAATGTCGCCTGCAGTTCAATGCCATTCGGCAACAGAGCTTCGTCAATTTTTGTGCCTACGAGAAGCTCCAGAGCATTCTTATCTTGCGCCACCGCACGGATATAGGACGCAATTGACGCACGCGCAGCAGCAACCGTCGTTCTAGCCTGTTCGTAGTCAAGCTGACTGGCTGCCCCGTATTTGTATGAGGCTTCAACCAGCTTGAAGCTCTCTTCCTGGCTCTGCAACGTTTCCTTCTGCAACTGCAGCTGGGCACGATCAGCACCTAGCGTCAGCCACGCCATGGCCACTTCGCTGACGAGCGTACTTTGAGCGCTGCGCTGTGCATCTTCGGTCTGGAGATAAGCCTGCAAAGCTTGTTCATTCAAATTACGAATACGGCCGAAGAAATCAATTTCATAGCTCGCCATAGCAAGCTGTGCCGTGTATTGATGCGTCACAGAAGACTGCCCTGTAGCGCTCATCGTTTCCGGCGTTCGCTGCGCTGTTTCTTGAGCTACTGCCGCTACGGTTGGGAACAGCTCTGAGCGCTGCACACCATACGCCGCACGCGCCTGCTCGACATTAAGCGCAGCTATCCTTAAATCTCGGTTGTTCTCAAGCGCCGTCTGAATCACCTGCTTGAGACGGTTGTCGCGAATGAAGTCCTGCCAAACAGGCAGCGCTTCGCGCTTGAGTTCGCTCGTCTGATATGCCTCTCCTTCAGGCCAAGCTGCAGCTACAGGCGCCTCAGGACGCTCATATGTCGGGGCCAGATTGACGCACCCGGCGAGCAAAAGCGCAACGCAAAGCGGCATCACTCGGAGCATCTTCTTCATATTTGCTTGCACCGTTCGGCCTGCGCCGAACGGCCTCCTTTTTTTGATTGTTGTCTCTCTGCGGCCGCAACCTCTGCATTGAGGCTGCGGCCAAAGCTTGAAGTTACGTACTAGGACTTGGCTTCGTTCGTCTGGCTTCCGCCCATCGGCAACGCCTTACCGCGAATGCGATGCGAAAGCTTCGTAATGAAGACGAAGAAGCCCGGAACAAACACAACGCAGAGTACCGTGCCTGCCAGCATGCCGCCCAAGACGCCCACACCAATAGCATTCTGCGCACCGGAACCAGCGCCATGCGCCACAGTGAGCGGCAACACGCCAAGACCGAAGGCAAGCGACGTCATCAGAATCGGACGCAAACGGAGACGAACCGCTTCAAGGGACGCATGCACAACATCTTGGCCGGCTTCAACCATATCCTTAGCAAATTCCACGATCAGAATCGCGTTCTTACTTACAAGACCGACGGTTGTAAGGAGACCGACCTTGAAGTAGACGTCGTTATTCATATCGAGGAGCCAAGTCAGACCAAGAGCGCCAAGAACACCGCAAGGTACTACGAGAATGACCGCAATCGGAACAGACCAGCTTTCATAAAGTGCCGCTAGGCAGAGGAAGACCACGATCAAAGAGATCAGGTAGAGGAATCCTGCCTGCGAGCCGGCCTGCTGCTCCTGATAGGACACGCCGTTCCAGGCAATGCCGTAGCCAGGAGGTAGAACTTTTTGAGCGATCTCGAGCACTGCCGCCATGGCTTCACCCGACGACGTGCCGGCCGTAGGCGAGCCCTGGATATTCACAGCAGCCAAACCGTTGAAGCGCTCCAGGCGCGGACTACCGTATTCCCAACCGATCTTGGAGAACGCTGAGAACGGCACCATTTCGCCCTTGGTATTGCGTACATGCCAGCGCATCAGATCTTCCGGCTGCATGCGGGAGCCCGTATTACCCATCACCCACACCTGCTTGACGCGCCCGCGATCGATGTAATCGTTGACATATGTACCGCCTAGCGCCGTCGATAGAGCATTGTTCACCGATGCAATATCGAGATTCAGTGCAGAAAGCTTTGCATAATCGAACGTGAACTTCATCTGTGCCGTATCAGCCATACCGTTATAGCGGACCATCGTCAAGCGAGGATCCTTTGCCGCCGCGGCGAGGAAGAGGTTCATGGCCTCATAAAGCTTCTCATGACCCTGACCAGCCAGGTCCTGCAGATAAAAGTCAAAGCCGTCAGCCACGCCGAGCTCTGGAACAGAGGGCAACGGAAAGAGGAAGTTACTGGCATTCATGAACTTAGGATTCATGAAGAACTGCCCCTGCACGCGCCCCTGCAAGGCACTAACGCTTTGGTCAGCATTAGGACGCTCAGACCAATCCTTGAATTTCAAGAAGCCGAGAGCCATGTTCTGACCGGAGCCAGCAAACGAGAAGCCGCGCACGACGAACACGGAATTCAAATCTCGCTTTTCGTTTTCGAGAAGATAGTCCGTAATCATGCGAGCTTCACGATCCGTTCGCTCCATCGTGGCGCCTTCAGGAAGCTGCGTCTGCAGCAACGCTACGCCTTGGTCTTCTGCCGGCATAAAGGCAGTCGGAATCTTCATGAAACCGATCACCACGCCGACAATGACTACCGCATAAAGAATGAAGAGCAGACCCGTATGGTTAATCAACCCAGAAACAGCGTCGCGAACAGCATGCGTAAAAGTTTCAAAGCCGCGATTGAACCACCCAAAGAAGCCTCGCTTGCTCATATGGGATTCATGATCGACAGGCTTGAGAAGCATTGCGCAGAGGGAAGGCGTCAGCGTCAAGGCAATGATGACGGAGAGCACCATCGCCGAAACAATCGTGATAGAGAACTGCCGATAAATTACCCCAGTAGATCCGCCGAAGAAGGCCATCGGAATGAACACTGCCGAAAGCACCATAGCAATGCCGACAAGTGCACCCGTAATTTGCCCCATGGATTTAATCGTCGCATCTCGCGGCGTCGAGCCATCTTCACGCATTACGCGTTCAACGTTCTCTACAACCACAATGGCATCGTCAACAAGCAAGCCAATGGCTAGCACCATTGCAAACATGGTCAGCATGTTGATGGAGAAGCCCGTGACTGAAAGCATGGCGAACGTACCAAGCAACACAACTGGCACAGCAATCGTCGGAATAATCGTGGCGCGCCAGTTCTGCAAGAAGAGGAACATCACGCAAACAACAAGGATGATGGCCTCAACCAGCGTCTTGACGACTTCATGCAGAGCTGCTGATACGAAAGGCGTCGTATCAAAAGGAATCACAACCTCACAGCCCTCTGGGAAGTTGGCTGCCAATTCATCGATGCGCTGCATGACGGCAGTTCGCGTCGAAAGCGCGTTCGAACCGGAAGCTAGCTTGATAGCAAGGCCAGCTGAAGGTTTATTGTTGTATGTGCCGAAGGCCATATAGTCCTTCTGACCCACAGACACCTCCGCGACATCGCGGAGGTAAACATTGGAGCCACCAGGCGTTACCTTCAGAAGAATGTTGCGAAACTCTTCAGGCGTCTGCAGCATGCTTGCTGCCGAAATAGTCGCCGTGTATTCCTGACGCCCGTCAGTCGGCTGGCCGGCAACCGAGCCCGCTGAAACCTGCGCATTCTGAGCACTAATGGCAGAAACTACGTCAGCCGGATCGAGCTGATATTTAACAAGCTTCTCCGGATCGAGCCAGACGCGCATGGCATAAGACGCCCCGAATACCTGAACTTCGCCTACACCGCTGACACGGCCAAGTGGCTCCTTGATATTCGACAGCAAATAGTCGCCTAAGTCAGATGCCGTCATTGAACCGTCACTTGAAATCAAACCAACCACCATAAGAAAGTTGGCAGAGGTTTTTTGAATCGTGACGCCGAGCTGCTGTACGACCTGCGGCAGCGTTGTCAGTGCAGTCTGAATTTTATTTTGCACCTGCACCTGAGCCATATCAGGATTGGTGCCGGCTTCAAATGTCACCGTAATCGAAACGCTGCCTGATGAATTCGATTCCGAATTCATATACATGTACCCATCGAGGCCAGTCAGGTTCTGCTCGATTACCTGCGTGACGGTATTTTCAATCGTCTGCGCAGATGCGCCAGGGTACGTAGCCGTAATCGACACCTGAGGTGGCGCGATCTGCGGATACTGGCTCACAGGCAACGTCTCAATTGAGAGCAAGCCTGCAAGCATAATCACAATAGCAATCACCCAAGCAAAAACCGGGCGATCGATAAAGAAGCGTGAAAACATCTTTTCGTAGCTCCGGTCGCTTAGAAGAGAGGCTTGCCTTCCGGGATCGTCTTCGGGTCAAGCTCTGTCGGATTGACTGTACGGCCAGGAGCCGTGCTTTGGAAACCTTCAAACATCACTCGATCTCCAGCCTTAAGGCCGCTGTTAACCAGCCAATACGTCCCAATCGTCTGCTCAGTCTTGATCTCGCGAACTTCAACCTTATTGTCCGCATTGACGACATAGACATAAGGATTACCTCGCGCATCACGCATAACAGACTGCATATGCACAAGAATGCCTTCTGGCCGGGTGCCTTCAAGCAGAAGTGCACGCACATACATACCGGGCAACAACATGCGCTCGGGATTCGGGAAAACTGCGCGAAGCTTCACGCTGCCCGTTGATTCCTCAACTTCTGCCCCCGTAAAAGTCAGCTTGCCTTTCTGCGGGTAGACCGTTCCGTCGGAAAGCGTCAACGTCACATCAGCGCTGCCGTCAGCATTCGTTTTGAGAGTGCCATCAGCAATTTCCCTGCGGAAGCGCAGAAGATCGTCTGCGGTCTGCGTCACATCGACATATATAGGGTCAAGCTGTTGCACATTCGTTAGCGCAGTGGCCTGATAGGCCGTCAGCAACGCCCCCTCCGTAAATTCGGAGCGCGAAACCCGACCGCTGATCGGCGAGCGTACTTTCGTATAGTCAAGATTGATCTTCGCTGTCGTCACTGCAGCTTCGCCCGCTTTAACTGCTGCTACAGCCGTCTTGTAAGCAGCCTGAGCAGCATCGTCAGACTGCTTGGAAACAGCTTTGACCTTGAGCAACTCAGAAGAGCGCTTCGCATCAGCACTAGCTTGACTAAGCGTCGCGCGTGCCTGTGCAAGTGTGGCCTGAGCGCTCTTGAGCTGCGCCTCATACTCTGCAGGATCAATCTGATAGAGCGGTTCGCCAGCTTTAACTTCCTGACCTTCTGTAAAAAGGCGCTTCTGGAGAATGCCGTTGACCTGCGGGCGAACATCAGCGACATAGTAGGCACTCGTGCGACCGGAAAGCTCTGTCTGAATGGGCGTCGGCGCAGGTTTCACCGTCACCACTTTCACTTGTGCGGGCGGCATCTGCTGTGCAACAGCCGGCGCGCCAGCGCCGGAGGAGTTTGCCTCCTGCTGGCAGCCCGTCATCAACAGGGCCGCACCCAGGGCGCAAGAGAGCGCAACGTACAGCGAATTGCGATGTAACAGCATCTCAGTCTTACCTTTGTTTTTGAAGATTTTTTCTTCTTATCTGAAGTCGGGAAGTCATTCCTGAACAATTGTTCAGGCGTACGGGTGATCGGTTTATAGCACAAAGTTAGAATAAAAAGCTGTCTATTCAACTTGCTTTACAGGAGTTTGCGGCCCTGCTTTCTAGCAACTAATAAAAACACAGTAGAATGCCGGCTTCCTTAGCCTATCTTCGACGAGCTGAAACAGCCTCAATGCACCGCTAAATCGGCCCCCGTTAGGGCGGCTGGTTTGTATGAATCATGCTGGAAGCGATCCATTTTCAGTATTTCCTCGGCGGCATCGTCTCTCTAATCACCATAACGAACCCGCCTTCAAAGATTCCGCTTTTTATCAGCCTGACACAGGGCATGTCCGATGCCAGAAAAATCGAACAGGCCAAATGGGCTGGCATCTATGCTGCAGCGATCATGCTAGTCAGCCTCGTCAGCGGCAACGTCCTTCTAGCGCTTTTTGGCATTTCCTACGGCGCCATGCGCGTCGCCGGCGGTCTAGTTGTTGCCGCTATCGGCTATCAAATGCTCTTCGGAGGCAACACCCCGAACAGAGCCCCCATCGTTCGGCGAGACAAAGATGACTACGCGTTCTTCCCCATTGCCATGCCCGGCATAGCAGGCCCCGGCACCATTGCGGTCGTCATCGGCATTTCGACGGAAATTGCAGAAATCAGCGACTACATCGACATGGCCATTGCCTTTTTCTGGACAACCCTTGCTATCGTATGTACAGCCATGGCAAGCTGGGCAGTGATGCGCTATTCAGAGATGCTGACCAAACGCCTTGGCCCATCCGGCACACTAGTGCTTGGCAAACTGATGGGATTCCTGCTGATTTGCATCGGCGTGCAATTCATGGGATCCGGCGTTCGAACCTTCATGGGCGGCGCATAACACACAACTGCTGGCACAGCACTTTGTACCAAACAAGCCGGCGCAATCTCTTAAAGAGATGCGCCGGTTTTTGATGTCACTCCACCGTGACGCTCTTGGCAAGATTGCGAGGCTTGTCTACATCTGTGCCGCGTACGACTGCGGCATGGTAGGCCAAAAGCTGCAACGGTACGACATGAAGGATCGGCGAGAGAGCTCCATAGTTCTCTGGCAGTCGAATGACGTGCACGTGCTCTTCGGGTTTAATGTTGGAATCTCCGTCAGCAAAAACGTACAACTCTCCGCCTCGTGCGCGAACTTCGGCCATATTGGATTTGAGCTTTTCGAGCAGGCTGTCATTCGGCGCCACGGTTACGACCGGCATGTCCTTGTCTACCAAAGCAAGTGGTCCATGTTTGAGCTCACCTGCTGGATAGGCTTCTGCATGAATGTAGCTTATTTCCTTCAGCTTCAGAGCGCCTTCTAGCGCAATCGGATAATGCACGCCGCGTCCAAGAAACAATGCATGCTGCTTCGTGGCGAAGCGTTCCGCCCAATCGATGACCTGAGGCTCGAGAGCAAGTACAGCCGATAGCGCTGACGGAAGATGACGCAGCCGCTTGAGCTCTGCTTCCTCTTCTTCAGCAGATAAACGTCCATTGAGCTTAGCCAAAGTCAACGCCAAAAGATAAAGGGATGCCAGCTGTGTCGTGAAAGCTTTCGTACTTGCTACGCCGATTTCTACGCCGGCGCGCGTAATGTAGTGCAGCCGACATTCATTCACCATGATTGAACTGGCCACATTGCAGATAGCCAGCGTATTGCACATCCCCAGATCGTCTCTCGCATGCCGGAGAGCCGCCAGCGTGTCAGCCGTTTCGCCAGATTGGGAAATGCCTACAACGAGCGTATTCGAATCAGGAACAGAAATGCGGTAGCGATACTCGCTTGCAATCTCCACATCACAGTGAATGCCTGCAATGGCTTCAATCCAATACTTAGCCGCAAGGCCTGCATAGTAGGAAGTACCGCACGCAAGGAGAAGCAAGTTCTTCGCGCTTTTCAGAACAGGTTCAGCATCGGCACCAAAAAGTGTCGGCGAAATATGTACGACGCCTTCAAGCGTATCGGCAATCGCACGCGGCTGCTCAAAGATCTCCTTCTGCATGTAGTGGCGATACGGTCCGAGATCAACTGCACCGGAATAAGCACGAACAACTTTCACCGAACGAGAAGCAGGCTCAAAGCAGTTCCCGCGCCTTGCAAAAACCTGATATCCCTCAGCCGTCAGCTCGCAAACATCGCCTTCAGCAAGATAGATGAAGCGATTGGTCAGACCAGCTACAGCCATCGCATCTGACGCGGCAAACATTTCGCCTTCGCCGACTCCGACAACCAGAGGCGAGCCTTGGCGTGCAAGCACCACTTTCTGCGGTTCAGCGGCGCAGATGACCGCGATCGCGTAGCTGCCTTGAAGCTCGAGCGCCGCAGCTTCTACGGCTTTGAGGAGAGAACCTGCGGTTTGGTAGTGAAAGTGCACCAAATGCGCGATGGCCTCTGTATCAGTCTGACTGGTAAATTCGTAGCCGGCTTTCTGCAGGCGATCACGAATTTCTTCGTAGTTTTCAATAATGCCGTTATGAATCAGGCCTATGAAATTTCGAGAAAAATGCGGATGTGCATTGCGAATTTCAGGCGCACCGTGCGTTGCCCAGCGCGTATGCGCAATGCCTGTATTTGCCTCAAGGCCCTCTTCCTGTACCCGCTGTGTCAACTCGGCAACCCGCTGCACTGAACGAGCTCGATGCAGGCCTAGAGCATCTACAGTTGCAATGCCACAGGAATCGTAGCCTCGATACTCCAGCCGACGAAGGCCTTCCAAAAGAATGGGAACGATGTTTCGGCGGCTTGCTGCCGCGACGATGCCGCACATAGCGTCTATCCTTTATGTGAAAACTATTTGGAGAAATTCTGCCGACCCTCAAACTCCGGCAAAATGCTCTACTTCTTCGTAGGACGCTGCCAGCCCTCGATCGTTACCTGACGCGCACGCCCGACTGTCAGTTTGCCTGCTGGTGCAGTCCTCGTCAGCGTTGTGCCTGCGCCAATAGTCGCTCCCGGTCCGACAGTAACAGGCGCCACCAGCTGCGTGCCTGATCCAATGAAGGCATCATCGCCAATGATCGTTCGGAACTTGTTCACGCCGTCGTAATTGCAAGTGATGGTGCCGGCGCCAATATTGACTCTGGCTCCAACATCTGAGTCGCCGATATACGTGAGGTGGTTGACTTTGGAGCCTGCGCCTACAACAGATTTCTTTACTTCAACGAAATTGCCAATGTGATTGAGCCCTACAAGCTCTGCACCTGGACGCAAGCGCGAAAAAGGCCCGATTCGGCAAGCTTCGCCGGCATATGCTCCATCAATGTGGCAGAAAGGCAGTATCTCCGTATCGTGATCAATGACAGCATCCTTAATGACGCAATTGGCTCCCACATGCACGCCATCTTTAAGGACAACCCGGCCCTCAAAAACGCAGTTCACATCGATCTCAACATCAGCTCCGCACTCTAAGCTGCCGCGAATATCGATGCGATCAGGATCAATCAACGTTACGCCAGCATCAAGAAGCGCCTCCGCCTGTGCCTTCTGCCAAGTACGCTCAAGCTTGGCCAATTGACGCTTGGAGTTGACGCCTTCAACTTCGTAGACATGCTCCGGATGAACCGTAGCAATGCGGGCACCATCGCGAGCAGCTAATCCAATGACGTCCGTGAGGTAGTACTCCTCTTGTGCATTGCTATTGGTCAACTGTGAAAGCCAGTTGGATAAACGTTTCGTCGGCAACGCCATAATGCCGGTATTGATCTCAGTAACCAGCTTTTGATCCGCCGTCGCATCTTTTTCCTCAACAATTCGCTGCACGCGGCCAAACTCGTCGCGGATGATGCGTCCGTATCCTTTCGGATCCGGAAGCTTCACAGTCAAAAGCACTAGATCATTAACGCCACACTCTTCCTGCATAGCAGCAATGGTCTTGCGTGAGAGAAGCGGCACATCGCCAAGACAGACGAGCGTATGAGGATCTTCAAGATTGATCTTCGGCAGCGCCTGAGCAAGCGCATGACCTGTCCCGAGCTGCGGCACCTGAAGAGCAAAACAGATGTCGCTTCGCCCTTGATAACGGTTTTGTACCGTATCCGCACCGTGTCCGACGACAATAACGCAAGGCGAATCAGAGAAACCTTCCGTGGCTTCGAGCACATGATCGAGCATCGGTTTTCCGGCAAGCGGCTGTAGGACCTTGGGAAGACGAGAATGCATTCTCTTCCCCATGCCCGCGGCAAGAATGACGATGTTCACGATCGAATGCTCCAAAAGAAAGTTAAATCGCTTGCTGCGCAAAGAGTTTCAACCGCACCACAAGCGCATACGCGCGGGCATTCTAAAAGGAAAGGGCCATGCTTCACCATGGCCCTTTCTGTAGTCAATGTATCGAAATGGTTCTAATGCCGCGGAATTTAAAGCGTCGCTGAAGCAGAGGCCGCAGAGGGAACAAGCGCTGGCATGCCTCCATGCGACTCAGACTGTTGCGATTCCTGAGCAAAGCGCTCTTCCATAAAGCGACGGTTGCCTTCCGTCGGCATGAGCGATCCCGCCACCATACCTAAACCGGCAACGATGAAGCCTCCCAGCACATTTGGGAAGACCTCTCCAAGAGACGTGAATGTCAGAATGCCCCACACCGTTGCACCAACCGCAATCGATACAAAGCAGCCCTGCCGAGTCGCTCGCTTCCAATAAAGCCCGCAAACAAGCGGCCAGAACGCGCCGACAACCGGGAACTGATAGGCCATCGCCACCATATCGTAAATAGCCGCACCTTCCAGCGCGATCGAGTACAGCAGCACGAAGACAGCAAAGACAGCAACAGTGATGCGCATGGCGACAAGCATGTTGCGATCATCGATCTTGATGAAATGGCTGAGAACATTCTCAACAAAAGTCGTCGAAGGCGCGAGCATTGTCGCCGATGCCGTCGACATCACTGCAGAGAGAACCGCGCCGAAAAAGAGTACGCGCAACCACATGGGCATGTAGTCCCGTACAAGCGTCGGCAACAGTTGCTGAGGATCATTTTTAAGCATATCGCCAGCAACTTCTGGCATAGCAAGCACGGCCGCCACCACGATCATCATCGGCACGAATGCAAAGAGAATGTAGACAGATCCACCAATGATCGGCCCAGCAACAGCCGTCTGCACATTTTTCGCGCTCATAACACGCTGAAACACGTCTTGCTGCGGAATAGAACCGATCATCATCGTCATCGCCGCAGAGATCCAGAAGAGCCATCCGGAAGGCGTCTGCTCCGGCAATGCATGAAACAAATCGCGTTCGCGCGCATACTCGACGACCTTGCCCATACCGCCAGCTAGATCAGCTGCAAAGAAGAGAATGGCTACCAGACCCCCTACGATGATGATCATCTGTAGGAAGTCAGTCATGGCTACAGACCACATGCCGCCGACCATCGTGTAGAAGAGTACGACGGCCGCACCAATGATCATGCCCGTCGTCACCGAAACGGCACCCTCAGTAATGAGGTTGATAACAAGACCGAGCGCCGTCACCTGCGCGCCGACCCAGCCAAGGTATGAGATGACGATTGCTACCGAACAAAGCATTTCAACGCTCTTGCCATAGCGATCGCGGTAGTAGTCGCCAATGGTGAGATTATTTCGTTTATACAACTTCGAAGCGAAGAAAGTGCCTACGAGAATGAGCGCCATGCCGGAGCCAAAAGGCTCTTCAATGACGCCGGCAATACCGCTTTCGATGAACCGCCCTGGAAGGCCCAGAATAGTTTCAGAGCCGAACCAGGTTGCAAAGGTCGCCGTGATTACCATCGGAAGAGGAAGGCTACGGCCAGCCAGAGCAAAGTCGTTCGTATTCTTCACGCGCGTGGCAGCAAAAACGCCAATAGCGATCGTGGCGAAGATATAGAGCAGAACAAAACCAATCAGCGTCATCTCACCAAGTCCTTATAAAACGACGTTGAACGGTGAAACGGCTTTACGCCATTTCGGTGGGGAAAAATTTCCGCGAATTGTAGGGTTTCACAGCTACAGTCAAACTATTAAAGACCGAAAAATTTGCCTTTCTGCCTCGCCAATGCAGACTTATTTCATCAAGATCAAAAAAAATCAGCGGTGCTCCTAAAAGCACCGCTGAATCAAGGAGTTAGCACTCTTTTCCTGGCAATTTATGAAATGCCAGCAATAGAAGATTGCAGCAATTAGGCGTGCGCCGCACCTTCTTCGTTCTGCTTAATTCCTGCAAGAAGCCAGCCGCCTTCGCCCTCAACCGGCTTGACAAGCACCCACGTTTCATCTGCGTTTTCTTCCTCGCCGTTGATGCGAAGCTTGCTGAGAAAACGTACGCTCGCCACGTATTCTCCGCCGTCGCGCGCAATACCCAGCAACTCATTCGTGAGCGACAAAATTTCAGTCTTGTACGGCACATTACCCCGTTCGCGTAGCTGATGCGTAACGGCAATGAAGAGATCATTCGTCGTAAAGTCCGAAATCGTCATCACATTGCCAGTATCCCAAGCAGACTGAAGCTTGATGAAGTTGTCGCGAGCCGTCCTCAGGAAGCCCTCTGTATCAAAGTCCACGGGAGTGACATCTATAGCGGCTTCAGCAGTAGCCGGGGCTTCACGGCCTCGAAGGAACTGATCCATCACGCTACCAGGACGCGCACCGACAACATTGGCATTCGCCTCAGGCTGAGAGGCTTGAGGCGCAGAAGCGGGAGACGGAGAAACCTCCTCACGCTGATAGCTGTACGCGTTCTTCTCTGCTTCGCCGCTGTATGCAGCAGTGCCGCCTGCTGTCTCCGTGCTCGCCTTGCGACGGGAAAGAAAGAACCGAACAGCAAGAAACAGCACCACAACAAGCAGCAAGCCCGTAATAAAGCTAGCCATGCCCGCACTATTGACGCCCAGAAGCGACAGCAAGGCAGAAATACCCAGCGCAGCAGCAATGCCCGTTAAAACGCTACGCATCATTGAAGGACGCGGCGCAGGAGCCGGGCGCCCAGCTTGATTGGCACCTTGTGCTGCTCGATTCGGCGATGCCGCCTGATGCGGCGCCACGGAAGGATTAGTTGCTGGAGCCGGGGCTTTCTGAGAAAAAGTCGGAGCAGAACGACCGAACGAGGAGCCGCCGCCGAAGCGACGCGCAGCCTCAGCATCAAGTGAAGTCACGGCTAGAGCAACGCACACGGTCAATACGGCAAGAAGCTTCTTCATTTCGATAAAGGATTCCAAGAAATCAGGCGTCTACGCCGGACGTCTGTACGGTGGCGACGCAGACAACCACGCCGCGCATTTAGCAGTTGTCGGAATGAGACGCTTCAATGCATCAAGCGGAAGCCTTGACGCCGATATGAAGCGCGCAGATCCCGAAAGTCAGATTGTGCCATGAGACTTGAGAAAATCCCGCCTCTTGCATGAGGCGAGCGAAGGTCGGCTGGTCCGGATGCTTGCGGATAGATTCTGCAAGATACTTGTAGGATGGGCCATCTCCGGCGATGAGGCTGCCAAGCCAGGGCATTACGAAAAAAGAGTAAAAATCGTAAAAAGGCTTTAACCAGCCAGAGCAACGCGAAAATTCCAGCACCAACAGCTTTCCGCCCGGTCTGAGAACGCGATGCATTTCTGCGAGCGCCCGGCTCTTGTGCGTCATGTTTCGGATGCCAAAAGACACCGTGACGACATCAAAAGAATTGTTTTCGAAGGGAAGCGATTCGGCATCAGCTTCGACAACCGCTGAAGGGAAGCCCGCTTCGCGCAAGCGCTTCTCGCCAATGCGCAACATTTCATGATTGATGTCTGTTGCCGTAACGTTGCCTGCTCCTGCCCTCTTGGCGAATTCAATCGCCAAATCTCCGGTACCGCTTGCAATGTCGAGCACCTTCGTACCAGCGGAGACTGTAGCCTCTCGGAGGCAGTGCCGCTTCCATAAACGATGCATACCGAAGCTCAGCAGATCATTCATCAGGTCATATTTCGGCGCAACGTGATCGAAGACTTCACGAACTCGCCCTTCTTTTTGATCCTCTGCGACCTTCTGAAAGCCGAAATCTACCTCATGTACGATTTTCGGCTCACCGGAATCTTTACGGTTCCGCTTCAGCTCCTCACTCATGAGTACTTCTCCGTAGCGGGAATTATTAGGCGCCACAATGCGTAGCAGGCTTCTTCTCTTTAGCTAGAAAAGGCTTGTTAGCCGGATCCCTAGGATCACGAGATGCGCCGGCCTTCTTCAGATCTGCCAGATAAGCTGCCCAGCGTTCATCCTTCGTCCGAGCTAGGTCTTCGAAATAATCCCAGCTGTAAACGCCTGTATCATGCCCATCTGAAAAAATAAGCTTCAGCGCATACAGCCCCACTGGTTCGACACCTTTGAGGGTGACATCCCGTTTGCCAACCTGCAACACGGCTTCGTCGGGCGTGTGTCCAGCCACATCCGCCGAAGGAGACATGACGCGAAGGAATTCAAAACTGAACACGCTGTGTTCGCCATCGTCATATATGAGTTCAAGCGAGCGGCTCTGACTGTGCACCAAAACTTGAGAAGGAACTTTCACTGCGGAACTACCTGAAAAATCCTGACAGAGGAATGTGCTTAATAGCACACCGCATCAGAAAAAATCCCGCTCCGCTCTCTTCGAACGAAACGGGATTTTAAGAACTTGGTCCCCACGGCAGGAATCGAACCTGCAACGCAGCCTTCGGAGGGCCGCATGATATCCATTTCACCACGTGGAGAGTGGGGCAGATTATACAGAGCTTCTCAGAAGCTAGGAAGTCAAACGACCTTGATTCATGGATCGAACAATTTTTATGTTTCAATTGGATCTACTTCCAGCGTCCAAACGACATCTGACGATCGTCCTAGTGCCGGCACCCATATGTTGAGGAAACGATGCAGCGCTTTCCGACTATCGGCTTCGACCAAAAGTTGACCGCGCTCTTTATTCATCAGCCGAACAAGAGCCATTGGCACTGGATCGTAAATCCGTACCTCATTACCGGCTAAAAGTTCTCCCTTCTTCGCCGCAGTCTCTAAAAAGAACAGAGATTTAGATAGCTGATCTGCTTCAGCACGCAGAAGCGCTTGATGAACGAAGGGCACCATACAATCCGCTCGGCGCTCCTCCAGAAGACTATCCGCAAACTGCGGATAGTTCTGTTTTGCAAGTGCAGCAAAAAGTGGTTCTTCTGGGAAGCGCGTTTGGATAAAGACAAGACCTCTTTCCGAACCGCTGCGCCCTGATCGTCCTGCCACTTGCATAAGCGTAGCGAACAAGTGTTCCTTTGCCCTAGCATTAGGAGACAAGATCTGCGAATCCGCATTGAGAATCAGCACGACAGCGACATTTTGAAAATCATGACCTTTCGCAATCATCTGCGTACCAACAAGAATATCAACTTCACCGCGATGAACCTTACGAAAGGCCTCTTCTGCAATGCTTTTCTTCGTTGCTGTATCGCGATCAATCCGTAGCACGCGCTTCCCAGGGAATAGTTGGGAAATTTCTTCTTCCAGACGCTCCGTACCGATTCCGCGAGGCAAAATATCGACGTTACCACAGGACGGACAACAGTCAGGCACCGGACGTCTATACCCGCAATGGTGGCAAATCAGCGCTTTCTCGCTTTTGTGATACACCATAAAGGCCGAGCATCGAGGACATGCACTGACCCACCCACAGGCCGAACAACTCAAAACAGGGGCATAACCTCGGCGATTAAGAAAAACCAATGCTTGATGCCCTTTAGCAAGTGCCGCCTCTATAGCGATTCGGGCTTCCTCTGAGATCAGTCCTTTTGAACCGCGAGGCTTCGGCGCAATCAATTCGATTTCCGGCAACATAGCATTAGCCGCGGCACGCTTGGTCAGACGGAGCAGCTTATAACTTCCCTCCTTAGCTTTAGCCCAACTTTCAAGCGATGGCGTCGCGGAACCCAACACCACAGCACAACGATTTTTCATCGCACGCCACACAGCGAGGTCTCGCGCGGAATACCGCAGCCCATCACCGGCTTTATATGACAAATCATGCTCTTCATCCACGATAACGAGCGATAGTTTCTTGAAGCTTGCGAAAATCGACAACCGAGTGCCCACGAGAATACGCGCCCGGCCTTCATGCACAGCCAGCCATGCCGCAGCGCGCTCGCTGTTGGAATATTCAGAATGCATGGCAACTACGCCTGCATGTGGAAACCGTCCGCAAACGCGCGCCTGCAGTTGCGGCGTCAAATTGATTTCCGGCACTAGAAGCAACACTTGCGCTTCTGGATCACGAGCTAACGTTCGAGAAATCAACTGCAGATAGACTTCTGTCTTACCTGATCCCGTCACGCCAAAAAGCAACCATGGCTGAAATCCGACGTTTTTTGTAACGGCATCTGCCGCAATAAGCTGCTCCGCATTAAGCACAGGAGCAGGCAACGGCGCAATATCTTCATTCGCAAGTTTCTTCGCTCTAGCCTTAGCGAGCCATTTGGCTTGTGCAACCGTCTGCTCACGCCGCAAAAATGCCGGCAACGCTGAAAGAGCCGCTTCACCCCAGCCCCTTATGTAGTAGCTTGCCGCAAACTGGGTCAATGCCAACCATTCTGCAGGCAATGGAGGCATATCTTTCATGACCTGCAAAATGCTTTTTAATCGATGGCCTGCAAAATCGCTTGCTGCTTGTAATCTTGTGACAATACCTGTGACTTTTCTAGAACCCAGCGTTACGCGCACGCGATCTCCAGGCGCCACAAGCATTTCTGCAGGCACACTGTAATCAAGCTCATTGAGGTTAGGAGCATCAATGATGACTTTAGCAATGAGATCGTGAGGCAAGGTCATAGTGATATATGACGCATCTTTCACTTTTGCGTCTTGTGGAAAACTTATTGTCCACAGGAGCTGCCACCCCTACTACAGACGGCGTTTCACAGCGGAATAGCTACCATAGCACGGGGGAATTCTTCGTGATAGAACGTTGAACAAAAGCCTCCGCATCCTGTGGATAACTTTGTGGATTTTCGGCCTGCGAGCAAACTTCCTGCATCAACACAGACGAAGAAAGGCACTCACCTTAAGAATGAATGCCTTTCCTATCTTTCATTGATTTGCAAGGGAATCAAAGAAGTGCAGAGTGCGATCTACCAGTCCGTATTTCTCCTTTTCACCTCAACCCTTCTCCTGGCGATAGGCTGTGCATAAGTTGTCTTAGGCCTGATGATAGCGACGACTGTATTCATGCACTTCATCAACAAGAATCTGCACGCTCTCAACTGGTGTGAACTGATTGATGCCATGCCCGAGATTAAAGATATGACCGCCTTCACCGACCGGACCGAAAGCATCTAACGTGCGTCGGACTTCACGGCGAATAGACTCCTCAGAGCCAAACAATGCCAACGGGTCCAAATTGCCCTGCAATGCAACTTTGTCGGCCACAGTTCGACGTGCACGCTCAAGATTTACCGTCCAATCGAGACCCACAGCATCGCATCCACAGTTCGCAATCTCTGCAAGCCATTCACCGCCACCCTTTGTAAAGACAATGGTCGGAACAACGGCCCCATCTTTTTCTCTCTTCAGCAACTGGAGCACCTTCATCGTATAGGCCAGCGAGAAGCGCTGAAAATCGCCATCTGCCAACATGCCGCCCCAGGTATCGAAGATCTGAATCGCCTGAACACCAGCATCGATCTGCGCATTGAGATAAGCAGCAACCGCCTGTGCATTAACTTCCAAAACCCTCTCAAAGAGATCCGGCCGCCGATACATCATGGTTTTTGTCGTCCGGAAGTCTCGGCTACCCCGACCTTCAACCATGTAGCAAGCTAATGTAAACGGAGATCCAGAAAAACCGATGAGCGGCACGCGACCGTTTAGTGCGCGTCGAATGCAGCGCACAGCCGCCGTCACATAGCCGAGCCGCTCTTCGATATTCGGCACCCGTAGTGCAGCAACAGTTGCTTCATTCTGTACTGGATGATCAAAAATAGGGCCTTCACCCTGCACAAAGTGCAGTCCAAGCCCCATTGCGTCAGGAATCGTCAGAATGTCTGAAAAAAGAATTGCCGCATCCAAACCGTAGCGATCAATCGGCTGCAGTGTAACTTCTGTGGCGTAGTCCGGATTTTGAGCCAGCCCCATAAAGCTACCGGCTTTGCTGCGGGTTTGACAATACTCGGGTAAATAGCGTCCTGCCTGACGCATCAACCACACTGGAGTATATGCAGTAGGCTTGCGCTGAAGCGCACGCAGGAAACAGTCATTCTGAAGCGTCATACCAATCCTATGGGAAAGTGCGGGCGCTGCTTCGCAGCGGCCGATCAAGCTCGAAACAATTGAAGACAGAGAAAAGCGGCTGGCGCAGACAATATCCGTCATGCGTTCAGCCGCTTATTTATAAAAATAACTTAGCGAACAACAAGTACCGGCCGATCAGCTTCCGAAAGTACTTTTTGCGTTTCGCTACCTAACAGCAAAGCACCAAACGTGCCGAGGCCACGACTTGCCATCACAATGTAATTAACATCGTGGCGTTGTGCGCAATCCAAAATACCCTTAGACACCGACTCACAATGCTCGGCAACGACCTCGCAAGGAACTCCCTTTGCGGCGGCCTTGCGAGAAATATTCTGCAAGCGGTCTTTTGTCGTTTGATCTTCTGCAATAAAGCCGGCCGCCGGAGGAGGCGCCAGAACAGATGTCATCCCGATGACCATACCGTCATACTGCTCAGCAAGTTCAATCGCAGTATCGACAGCCTTGTCGCTCAAGCTGGATCCATCGGTCGCAACAAGGATCTTTACAGCACCCATTAATCTGCTCCTTCATTCGTAATGACTTCCCGAGCGCCCTGGGCGACGGGGTTGCTCTTAAATGCTACCCCGAATTCTCTCGACAGTCACAAACTTGACCTCTAAGGAATAAGAAAAAGCGGAGGAACCCGTAAGAGGAACCTCCGCTTTTTCAAGCGTGAAGCGAGTTCTGCTCGCCGAATCAGCGCTTGGCGCGCATGCGACGGATCGTCGCGAGCTCAGCTGCAATAGCAGCGATTTCTGCTTCGATCTTGGCAATCTCGATGTTACCGGTAGCCGTCTTGCGGGCTTCCTGTGCAGCGGTAAGCGCTTCTTGAGCGCGAGCCTCATCGAGATCCTGGCTGCGAATCGCGGTATCTGCAAGAACAGTCACCATGTCGGGCTGAACTTCAAGGATGCCGCCGGCGACAAACACCTGTTCGACCTCAGACTGGTTCGGCACATGAATGCGCACAAAGCCAGGACGAATCTTCGTGATCAGAGGCAGATGCCCGGGCATGATACCCAACTCGCCAGACGTACCAGGCAGCGAGACGAGCTCAGCCTCTCCGGAGAAAATATTTTCTTCGGCGCTGACGACGTCGACTTTAATGGTAGCCATATGGTTTGCTCCGTTTGTCTGGCGCTTGACCGGCAGTCTTTAGACTGCCGGACCAAAGCATCATTACTTGAGGGTCTTAGCCTTCTCGAATGCTTCGTCGATCGTGCCGACCATGTAGAACGCCTGCTCCGGCAGTTCATCGCAGTCACCATCAACGATCATCTTAAAACCACGAATCGTCTCCTTCAGCGGAACGTACTTGCCGGGAGCACCCGTGAACACTTCCGCAACGTGGAAGGGCTGCGAAAGGAAATTCTGGATCTTACGAGCACGCTGCACAACAAGCTTGTCTTCAGGAGCAAGTTCATCCATACCGAGAATGGCGATGATGTCACGAAGCTCCTTGTAACGCTGCAACGTTTCCTGAACGCGGCGAGCCGTACGGTAGTGTTCTTCACCAATGATGTTCGGATCAACTTGGCGTGACGTAGAGTCCAACGGGTCAACAGCCGGGTAAATACCAAGCGAAGCAATCTCACGAGAAAGAACGACCGTGGCGTCCAAGTGGCCAAAGGTCGTAGCCGGAGACGGGTCAGTCAAGTCGTCAGCCGGAACGTACACTGCCTGAATGGACGTAATGGAGCCCGTCTTCGTAGAAGCAATTCGTTCCTGAAGCTTGCCCATTTCTTCTGCCAGCGTCGGCTGATAGCCCACAGCAGACGGCATACGACCCAACAGCGCGGAGACTTCCGTACCAGCCAATGTATAGCGGTAAATATTGTCAATGAAGAGCAGGATATCGCGGCCTTCGTCACGGAAAGCTTCAGCCATCGTCAGCCCCGTCAGAGCAACACGAAGACGGTTTCCCGGCGGCTCATTCATCTGACCGAACACCATTGCAACCTTGTCGAGAACCTTCGATTCTCCCATTTCATGGTAGAAATCGTTGCCCTCACGGGTGCGTTCGCCAACGCCAGCAAACACGGAGTAGCCGCCGTAGGCCTTAGCGATGTTGTTAATGAGCTCCATCATGTTGACCGTCTTGCCCACACCGGCACCGCCGAAGAGACCAACCTTGCCGCCTTTGGCGAACGGGCAGATCAGGTCAATAACTTTAATGCCGGTCTCAAGCAGATCGACCGATGGGGAGAGGTCGTCAAACTTCGGCGCCTTGTTGTGAATCGGACGGATTTCCTCGGCTTCGATCGGACCGCAATCGTCGATCGGACGGCCGAGCACGTCCATGATGCGGCCGAGAGTCTTCGGGCCAACAGGCACAGAGATCTCACGACCAGTGCTCCTGACCTTCATGCCGCGCTGCAGGCCGTCGGACGTGCCCATAGCGATGGAGCGGACAACGCCGTCGCCGAGCTGCTGCTCGACTTCGAAGACCAAGCCGCTTTCGGCCAGGGTGTTGTTTTCGTCCTTTTCGAGGACGAGAGCTTCGTAAATCTTCGGCATCTCGTCGCGCGGGAACTCGATGTCCACCACGGCGCCGATCACCTGAACGATCTGTCCGATACTCATGGGGATTACCTCAGTTATCGATTTTTGAATTCGATTAAGAAGACACCGCAGCGGCGCCACCGACAATTTCGGTGATTTCCTTCGTAATGCCGGCCTGGCGGGTCTTGTTGTAGACGAGCTGCAGATCGTCGATGAGCTTCTTAGCGTTGTCGGAAGCGGCCTTCATGGCCACCATTCGAGCGCTCTGTTCCGAAGCCATGTTTTCTGCAACTGCCTGATAAATCAAAGCTTCGACGTAGCGCCGGAGGAGCTCGTCGAGAACGGTTTGGGCGTCGGGCTCGTAGATGTAGTCCCACGAGTATTTGCGCTGCGTTTGCTCAGCAGAAAGCGCTTCAGCGGTAAGCGGAAGGATCTGCTCGACGACGGGTACCTGCTTCATTGCATTGATGAAGCGCGAGTACGCGAGGTAGACCGTATCAACCTTACCAGCCTTGAATGCCTCGATCTGAACACCGATAGCACCAATGAGACGGTCAAGATTCGGACGGTCACCGAGCTGCGTTACCTGGCTGACCACGTTCACGCCGATACGCTGAAGGAAGCCTAGCCCTTTGTTGCCAATAGCAGTGGCATCAAGCCCGATGCCCTGTTGCGTCCAATCCTTGATACGACCAAGAATCTGACGCTGAATATTGGTATTAAGAGCACCGGCCAAGCCCTTGTCAGTCGACACAAGAATAAGGCCGACTTTCTTGGCGCCTTCGTGCTTGACCAGGAACGGATGCTTATAGTCCCCGTCCGTACCGCTCGCTTTGGCGAGGTGGGCGCAGATCACTCGGATCTTGTCGCCATAAGGACGAGCTTGGAACATACGGTCCTGAGCTTTGCGCATCTTCGAGGCCGCAACCATCTCCATCGCCTTGGTGATCTTGGACGTGTTTTGCACGCTCTTGATCTTGCCGCGAATTTCCTTTGTACTAGGCATGGAATTGGGTCCTCTTGGATAAACACGCCCCGCTTTTCAATGCGGGGGAGACTCGCCGCCGGCTTTTTACAGCCAGCGGCGATTGAGCGCTTTAGACAGCGCCGTTCTTCTTGAAGTCTTCGATAGCAGCCTTGAGCTTGGCTTCATCTTCCTTGCTCAGAACTTTCTGCTCTTCGATGGACTTGACCAGATCGCCGTAATGGGTCTGGAGGTAGTCACGCATAGCGTGTTCAGTGCGAAGCGCATTGGCAACTGCCACGTCATCGTAATAGCCGTTGTTCACAGCATAGAGGACGAGAGCTTCTTCCCAGACCTGAAGCGGCTCGTACTGGGGCTGCTTCATCAGCTCCGTAACCATGCGGCCGCGTTCCAACTGCTTGCGAGTCACTTCGTCAAGATCTGAAGCAAACTGTGCGAAAGCGGCAAGAGCACGATACTGAGCCAGTGCCAAACGAACGCCACCACCGAGCTTCTTAATAATCTTCGTCTGGGCCGCACCGCCGACGCGGGACACAGAAATGCCCGGATTGATAGCGGGACGAATACCGGCATTAAACAAGTCGGTTTCCAGGAAGATCTGGCCGTCAGTAATGGAAATAACGTTTGTCGGAACGAAAGCCGTAACGTCGCCTGCCTGCGTTTCAATGATCGGCAGAGCCGTCATCGAACCAGTCTTGCCCTTCACTTCACCCTTCGTGAAACGTTCGACATAAGTCGGGTTCACTCGAGCAGCGCGTTCGAGCAGACGGCTGTGCAGATAGAAAACGTCACCAGGATAGGCTTCACGTCCAGGCGGACGACGGAGAAGCAGAGAAATTTGACGATAGGCCCACGCCTGCTTCGTCAAGTCGTCATAAACGATCAGAGAGTCCTGACCGCGATCGCGGAAGTACTCGCCCATCGAAGCGCCAGCATAAGGAGCAATGTACTGCATAGCGGCAGACTCAGAGGCTGTCGCAGCGACAACAATGGTGTAATCCATCGCGCCATGTTCCTGCAGCTTGCTCACCACATTCGCGATCGTCGAGGCCTTCTGACCAATAGCGACGTAGACGCAAATGAGGTCCTTACCTTTCTGATTGATGATCGTATCAATAGCGACCGCCGTCTTGCCCGTCTGGCGGTCACCAATGATCAGCTCACGCTGACCACGTCCAATCGGCACCATCGAGTCGATGGACTTAAGGCCAGTCTGAACCGGCTGCGTGACAGACTGACGATCAATAACGCCAGGGGCGACCTTTTCAACCACATCATAGGTCTTGGCATTAATCGGGCCTTTGCCGTCGATCGGCTGACCAAGCGCATTGACTACGCGGCCAATCAGTTCGGGGCCAACCGGCACCGAAAGAATACGACCCGTGGTCTTCACGGTATCGCCTTCCGAAATGCCTTCGTAGTCACCAAGAATCACGGCGCCAACGGAGTCGCGTTCAAGGTTCAGAGCGAGGCCGTAGACGTCGCCTGGGAATTCCAGCATTTCACCCTGCATCACGTCACTCAGGCCGTGAATGCGGGCGATGCCGTCGGACAGCGAGACCACGGTGCCCTGCGTGCGAAGATCAGCGGAGACGCCGAGGCCTTCGATTCGCTTCTTCAGCAGGTCGCTGATTTCACTAGGATTGAGTTGCATCTTACAGCTCCGGAATTTTTATGCGGTAAGCGTCGTCTTCATCTGCTCAAGACGAGCGCGAATCGAGGCGTCGAGAAGCTTGTCGCCGACATGCATGCGCACACCGCCGATAAGTTCCTTCTTCACCGTCACGATCGGATGAAGCTCAAGACCCGGGAACTTCTTCCCGAGTGCTGCAAGCAGCTCTTTGAGCTCTTTGTCGCTGAGCGGAAATGCGGTCTCGATGTAGGCATCGGCAACGCCTTCAGCCGCATTCTTCAGATCGCGAAACTGACGGGCGATCTCAGGCAGAGCCTCGAGTCGACCGTTCTGGACGACCACCTTAAGCAGGTTCTTGACTTCCTCAGGAATGTCCTGCCCCGCAACGCCCTCGACCAAGTCGTAAACCTGCTCTTCGGTAACCTTAGGGTCGCCGGCAAGTTCAATGACTTGAGGATCGCGAGCAGCCTGGGCGACAACGTTCAGACTAGCCAGAACCTGCGCCAATTCTTCTGCGCCGGCTTTACGATCCTGCAGCGCCTGCATGAGGCCCTGGGCGTAAGGACGGGCAATCGTCGAGAGTTCCGCCATAGTTAGAGCTTCGCCTTCAGTTGATCAAGCAGTTTCGCGTGAGCGGTTTCATCCACTTCACGGCAGAGGATCTGTTCGGCGCCCTGGACAGCAAGCACTGCGACCTGGTCGCGGAGCTGGTCGCGAAGGCGTTCCACTTCTGTAGCAGCCTCCGCCTTGGCGTTTTGAATGATGCGCTCGGCTTCGACCTGAGCCTGGGCCTTGGCGTCATCCACAATCGACTGGGCGCGCTTCTCGCCGTCGGCAACGATAGTCGACGCACGGGCACGAGCAGCCGCTTCAATCGCCTTGCCCTGCTCCGTGGCAACGGCAAGAGCCTTTTCGCCCTTGTTGGCAGCAGCGAGGCCGTCGGTAATCTTCTGTTGGCGCTCTTCGATCGCTCGGATCAGCGGCGGCCAGATGTACTTCATGGTGACCCAGGCACCCAAGAAGAACACGACCATCTGTACGAACAGAGAGGCATTAATGTTCATTATCGGAACCCCGTAATGTCAGCGGCGCCGGCCAACAGAGGGCTTCGGCGCTGCCGACAGCGTCATAAAAAAAGAAGACGTTTTTTCGCAAACGGCTTTGAATTAGCCGGCGAACGGGTTGGCGAAAGCGAACATCATGGCGATACCGACACCGATCAGGAAGGCGGCATCGATCAGACCGGCAAGCAGGAACATCTTCGTCTGGAGCGGCTCCATCAGCTCGGGCTGGCGAGCGGAGGACTCGAGGTACTTCGAACCCATCAGAGCGATGCCGAGGCAAGCGCCGATGGCGCCGAGACCGACGATGAAACCGCAGGTAATAGCAACTAAACCGACGTTGGTCATTTTTAAAAGACTCCTAGAAGGAAATGAAGGGAGTAAGGAAGAAAGAAAAGCTGTCTGTTGTTAATGGCTGCCCTGAGCCTGGCCGATATAAACCAGCGTCAGCATCATGAAAATAAAGGCCTGCAACAGAACAATCATGACATGGAAAAGCCACCAGACCAGACCGGCTGCAACTTGTCCAATTCCAGCGCTCAAACCGCCGAAGAAGCCGAAATTGAGCGCAAAACCACCGAGAAGGGCAATCAAGAAGAACACCAGTTCGCCTGCATACATGTTGCCGAAGAGTCGCATGCCAAGCGAAACTGTCTTGGCGCAGTACTCGATCAAATTCATGACGAAGTTGAACGGCCACAGCAACGGGAATGAACCAAACGGATGCGTGAAGAGCTCAACCGTAAAACCGGAAAGCCCTTTCATCTTGATACCGTAATAGAAGAGAAGCAAGCACATACCGCAAGACATACCGAGCGTGCCATTGAGGTCGGCAGTCGGAAGCGGGCGCAGATAGCTCAGACCGATGAAACTCGACAGCCACGGCAGAAGGTCTACCGGAATGAGGTCGATACAGTTCATCATGAGCACCCAGCAGAAAACTGTCAGCGCTAGAGGTGCTACGTAAGTGCGATCGCCGTGAACGATGCTTTTAGCCTGCGTGTCAACCATTTCGACGAGCATCTCAACAGCGCACTGAAGTTTGCCCGGAACCCCGGAAGTCGCTTTCTTTGCACCGGCACGAAGGATGAACAGAACGATCAACAGACACAGAACGGAAAAGAAGAGCGTGTCGTAATTGAAGACCGAAAAGTCAATGATCCCGTTCTGATGCACAGACTGCAGATGATGCAGATGGTGTTGGATGTACTCAGGAGCGGTGAGAGACATGTGTACCAATCCTTCCTTATTGTTTCCGGAACAGCATGATGAAATAACTGTTCGCCACCGCGATCAGCGTGATGAGGAATGCGACCCAGTTCAAAGGTTCGCAGTACTTTGCGCCGAGCAACATGAGCAGCAGGACGAGCAGAATCTTCACAAATTCCCCTAGCAACAGCGTCACAGCATTCAGCGTGGCATTCCGCGTCAGGGTCCGCATTGCCGTCAGAAGACCAGCAAAAAACGTCGTAGGCACTGCGTAGGCGAGACCACCAATTAGCGCCGACACTGCGGCCTGCTCACCTGTAACAAAAGCGAACAAAATCGCTAGTGCCACAACAATGAGGTACTGCGCCAGAGCGACGCGCATCATATCAGAAATGGCAGGCATCGCTACGCAAAATGCTTGAGAATTCTGAATTCAGTGGATTGTACGTTTGGTAGCATTTCCTAACAACTATCCGAAAGTTTATATTACGTACCACTAAAGCGTTAATTCCAGGCTGACAGCAAATTTTTAATTGTTTACTTTTCCTAAACATTTAAGCTATTGACTTTCTTGACAAAGCTTGTCAATGTCTATCGAACTATCTATCGATGTATCTGTTCCTTGATATTGAGCCGCTTGAGAATTCCGTCAAACTGCTCAAGATCAGAAAACTGAATAACGAGCTTTCCTTTCCCTCGCTTGTTAGCGCAGATCTTCACTACAGCGCCAAAATACTCAGAAAGAGTCTCAGCAAGCACAGCTTGATCAGAATCATCAGCCACTTGCGACCTAGCAACGCTATTGCCTTTCTTGCTCAAAAGCCTCTTTACAAGTTCTTCCGTCTGCCTCACAGAAAGCTGTTTTGCGACTACGGTCTTGGCTGCGAGCACTTGTTTGCCAGCATCAAGTGCCAGCAGTGCTCTCGCATGCCCCATTTCTAATTCACCCGCGAGAAGCATCGTTTTCACTTCTGCTGTAAGCGACAGAAGACGCAACATATTGGTCGTTGCCGAACGAGAACGTCCAATTGCCGTCGCAGCCTCGTCATGCGTCAAGCCGAACTCACTGATCAGCCTATCAATTCCGACAGCAACATCAAGCGGATTTAAGTCTTCGCGCTGGATATTTTCAATGAGCGCCATTGCCAGAGCATGGCGATCATCTACCTCACGAATGATGACCGGCACCTTATCCAAACCAGCTAAGGCCGCAGCTCGAAAACGCCGCTCGCCGGCAATAATTTCATAGTTAGCCCCCCCTGTCGGGCGGACAACTATAGGACTGATAACGCCCTGCTCCTTAATAGAGGCGGCAAGCTCCTCAAGCGAAGAATCATCGAGCTGCGTACGCGGCTGAAACTTTCCTGGATGAAGGCTCTCCAGATCGACCTCTTCGATACGGGAACCGGCTTCGTCAGCAATCAAGTCGTCGCCAAGAGCATCCCCGAAGAAAGCATCTAATCCACGACCAAGCCCCTTTGACTTCTTGCTCGTCATGTCTTCCATCCTCACAATGCTCTCTTGGATCGCTCCAAACGACGGAGCATTTCGTCCGCAAATGCGATATAAGCCTTTGCGCCTTTGCTGGACTTGTCATAGAGCACACCAGGCTTGCCATAGCTTGGCGCCTCTGCAAGACGAACATTCCGCGGGATGATAGTGTCGAATACCTTATCCCCAAAATGCTTCTTCAGTTGCTCACTAACTTGTTGCTGAAGCGTGAGTCGAGGATCGAACATGACACGCAGGATGCTGATGATACGGAGCCCTACATTAGTAGCGCTGTGAATTCGCTTTATAGATCCCACTAAATCAGTCAGCCCTTCCAGAGCGAAATATTCGCATTGCATGGGAATAACGACACCGTCAGCACAAGCAAGCGCATTAAGCGTCAGCATCGACAAACTCGGCGGACAATCTATAAGCACATAGTCATACCGCTTCAGCTCTGGCGCTAGCGCTTTTTTTAGCCGCACTTCCCTTTCAGAAACACTGACAAGCTCCACCTCAGCGCCAGAGAGCTCTCGATTTGCCGGTAACACATCAAAACCAGCGCTAGACGGCTTCACAACTTCAGAAAAAGGCTTTATGCCAAGCAGAAGCTCATATACCGATGCGCCTCCGACCGTGCGCTTGTCAATGCCGCACCCCATGGTGCCATTACCTTGCGGATCCAAATCAATCAGAAGCACGCGTCTATCACGCAATGCAAGGGCTGCCGCCAAGTTGACAGCAGTCGTTGTCTTGCCGACGCCGCCTTTTTGATTGGCAATGCAAAAAACGTAAGCCATAGGTATGCAAAAGGGAACTGAGAGACAGGCAGAAAACTCTGAACACCTTCACCTCAATAGAGAGGCGCTCATTGTACTGAAACGTTTTTTAGCTTTATCAATTCACTTGGTTGCTCAACCCAAGCCAAAGCTCAGAAAAGCCCTGCCAGAAAATTGAAACGCCGAGGCAAATCAGAATGAAAGCAAAAACACGAGCTAGTGCATCAGCGCCAGCAGCTCCAACTGCCCGACTCACGCGGTCACTGTAGCGGTAGCAAAGCCAAATCACTACCACTGTCGCGACAGTCGCTAGAAGCGTACCCGCTAGATTGGCAACCGTATAAGGCAAGCTCGTACCCAAGGCAACAGAAACAGCAATAGCTCCTGGGCCAGTCGTCAATGGCAATGTAAATGGATAGAAGGCCATTGCCTTCAGACGCGAGCGCGGCAGCATCTTCGGAGGCTCGTTATTTCGCTCGCTTGCATCATGCGATGGCGCATTAAGCGCCGACCAGCCTGCTGCAAAGAGAACGATACCGCCAGCACATCGAAGCACGCCGACCGATATTCCAAAAAAGCCCAAAATCATGTGTCCAGCGAACAAACTGATCACAAGAATGATGAGCGAGAAGATAGCAATCCTTCCGGCAACATATGCCCGATCCTTGTCAGACAGATGGCTCGAAAGTGTCACAAAGAACATGGCGCCACTAAAAGGGTTGATCACCGGTAGAAACGTCATGAAGGTATAGACGAATGCGCCAAGGAACGCTGACGACAAGGTTTCAAATTCCATGATGGATCCTGCGGATTGCTTTTTAGGAGGAGCTCTACATCTTCTTCAGGATTAAGAGATGCCGAGCTTCATTGAGACCTGGCACGCGAAGCGGGACAATGTCCTCCACCTCAGCCAGCGTCAGTTCTGATATTTCATTGTCTGGTACAGAGCCTTTCATCGCGAACCAACGCCCGTTTGACGCCAAAAGATGTGCTGTAAGACTCGTGAAATCAGCCAGACTGGCAAAAGCGCGACTAATAATGACGTCATAACTGCCCGATAGCTTTTCTACACGAGAGTGTCGAGCACACAGATTCTTCAAGCCAAGCTCAATAGCCGCTTGATTAATGAAGGCCACCTTTTTGCCGACAGCATCAATTGCCTCCACTTGTAGATCCGGACGCAACAACGCTAACGGTACAGCAGGCAAACCACCGCCGCTTCCGACGTCCAGCACTCGGCGAGCCTGAGGCATGCGCTTTTGAAAAAGCGGAACGACTGCCGCAGAATCCAGCAAATGGTGCGTCACCACTTCATTGGCCGAACGTATAGCCGTCAGGTTGTATACCCTATTCCACTTCTGAAGCAGCTCTGCGTAGCGCAGAAGCTTTTCAAGCACGTCACTTGCCGAAGCAGCATTAACAAGTCCCAGCTCCTTCAGACCAGCAGCTAGAGCCTCTCTCATTCACAATCCTCCGACCCTTGGCTGCCGCCAGGGTAGCGACTGCCTTTGTTTGCAGAATAGTAGTGCCGCCGCTTTAAGTGAACGAGCAGCAGCGCCACTGCAGCCGGCGTCACGCCAGAAATGCGGGAAGCTTGACCTATCGTCTCGGGCCGCACAGCCTTAAGCTTCTGACGAACTTCAAAAGACAGTCCTGAAACAGCATCGAAATCAAGTTCTGGAGGTATCAAAAGCGACTCATTGACTCGCGTTTTTTCGATCTCTTCACGCTGACGGCCAATATAGCCTGCATACTTGACATTAATTTCAACTTGTTCGATTTCATCTTCGGAAAGCGCCATAGGATTCTGGACTGCAGAACGGCCATCTTTGCGCTTGAGCGACATGAGATCTTCAAGCCTGACACCGGGACGAGCAAGCAAATTTTTGAATGAATATTCGCGTTCAATCTCTGCCCCAAGAACGCGATGCGCCTCTCCTGCAGTGAGCAGACCCGGATTGATCCATGTCTTTTCGATCATCGTCATGGCATCGCGAACATTCTCTCGCTTGCGTTCAAAAGCCGTCCACTGTGCTTCATTCAAAAGCCCAAGAGAATGAGCGACCTCGCAGAGACGCATATCCGCATTGTCTTCACGAAGACTCAAGCGATACTCCGCTCGACTAGTAAACATACGATACGGTTCTGTAACGCCTTTGGTCGTCAAATCGTCCACCATGACACCCAAATAGGCCTCATCGCGTCTAGGAACCCATTCCCCTTCCTTTCGAGCGCAGAGGGCCGCATTGATACCAGCCAGCAGTCCTTGAGCAGCAGCCTCTTCATAGCCTGTCGTCCCGTTAATCTGCCCTGCGAAGAACAGACCTGGCATGGCTTTTGTTTCTAACGAACGCTTCAAACCTCGAGGGTCATAAAAATCATATTCGATGGCATAGCCAGGACGGATTAAATGAGCATGCTCCAGTCCAGGCATCATGCGAACCATCGCAAGTTGCACATCGAAAGGCAGACTTGTCGATACACCATTCGGATAAAACTCATTGACCCGCAGGCCTTCTGGCTCCAAGAAGACTTGATGGCTATCCTTGTCTGCAAAACGCTTAACCTTGTCTTCGATGGACGGACAGTATCGTGGGCCGACACCTCGAATAATGCCCGTATACATCGGCGATCGATCCAGATTAGCCAAAATCAGCTCATGCATTGCACGATTGGTACGCGTTATCCAGCAAGGCTTTTGCTCTGGATGTGCCGCTTGAGGCTTCCAGCAAGAAAACACTGGTACAGGATCAAGATCCCCCCATTGTTCCTCACAGCGAGAAAAATCAATCGAACGACCGTCGATACGAGGAGGAGTACCTGTTTTCAAACGTCCCTGAGGCATTCCAAGCTCCTTAAGGCGCTCAGCCAGTCGCACGCTTGCCGGATCGCCGGCACGACCAGCTTGGTAATGCTCAAGCCCAATATGCACCAAGCCATTTAAAAATGTTCCTGCGCAAAGCACAACAGCTTGTGCATGAAAACGAATACCAGTTTGTGTGACAACGCCTGCTGCCCGTCCTCCCTCAACAATTAAATCGTCTGCAGCCTGCTGAAACACCCACAAGTGGTCTTGAGCTTCAATCAGTTCCCGCATTGCCGCTCGATACAGTTGACGATCGATTTGAGCACGCGTAGCTCGAACAGCCGGCCCCTTTGAGCCATTCAGAATGCGGAACTGAATGCCAGCAACGTCCGTTACGCGCGCCATCGCGCCACCCATGGCATCGAGCTCCTTGACAAGATGACTCTTGCCAATACCGCCAATCGAAGGATTGCACGACAGTTGGCCGATGGTATCCAAGTTATGTGTAAGAAGAAGAGTTCTACGGCCCATTCGCGCACTGGCAAGTGCCGCTTCTGCGCCGGCATGTCCGCAGCCGACGACAATAACTTCAAATGTTTCTGGATAGTCCATGAATTGCTCTCTAGCGTGAATCTTCCGAGCTATTTTCCAATGCAGAACTTGCTGAAGATAATGCCAAGAATGTCATCGGGGGTAGTGCGCCCGAGAATCTCGCCGAGCGACTCTGATGCCAATCGCAATTCTTCAGCAAACAATTCAATCCCCACCGACGCGACAGCCAGATCATGCGCAGCAACAAGATGACTGGCTGTCCGACGAAGGCATTCCAAATGCCGTTCGCGCGCCATATAAAGCCCTTCAGTGTTGCTGTTCATTTGCGCTAATGCCAAAATTTTGTTTTTCAACTCGCCAAGGCCTTCCTTCGTTTTAACCGAGAGAAGAAGCCGACCAGCAGCAAGCGCCTTCTGCCGCTGTGCAGCAGTTGCACAATCGGCTTTGTTGGCTACAGAAAGAAGCGCCGCATGCCGTCCAACTCGGGACAACACTTCTTTTAGCGCATCAGGATCGTCGGGTATACCCTCCGATGCATCTGTCAGGTGCAGCACGATATCTGCATTCTCAATGGCTTGAAGCGTGCGTTCGATTCCTTTGAGTTCGACAATATCTTCAGTCTTCCGAACGCCAGCCGTATCAATAATTCGAACAGGAATGCCGTCAAAGGCTACCCAATGCTCGATCTTGTCTCGCGTCGTTCCAGCAATTTCGGTCACTATTGCTATTTCTTCCCCTGCTAATACATTGAGCAGACTGGACTTGCCGACATTGGGACTGCCAGCAAGAGCGACAGCAAGCCCCTCTCTCAGCACGCGCCCTTGCCTAGCCTTGTCAAGAATCGCATCAAGCCGACTTCGAACTTCAGCAAGTCGGCTCTCAACACGGCCATCAGACATCGGATCAATGTCTTCTTCGGGAAAGTCAAGCGTTGCCTCAACATAGGCTCGCAATTCATCAATACTGTTGCCAAGCGCTGTTACTTCAGCCGAAAAGTCACCAGTCATGGAACGTAGCGCGGCATGCGCCGCGCTTTCGCTGGCAGCATCAATTAAATCGCTCACAGCCTCCGCCTGAGCTAAATCCATTCGACCATTTAGAAATGCGCGCTTAGTAAATTCGCCAGGCTCAGCGATTCGCAAGCCAATTTTTTTACATTTTTCAAGACAAGCTTGCAAAATAAGCTTTAGTAGCACCGGACCGCCATGGGCTTGGATTTCAAAAACAGCTTCGCCTGTATAGCTTTGCGGAGCAGGAAAATAGAGAACAATAGCTCTATCAAGCAATTCGCCTCGGCTGCTTCGAAAGCCCATGAGGGTTGCATGTCTTGGTTCGAGCGCCCTACCTTCAAACAAAAGGGTCTGTGCTTTCTGAGCGAGAGCAGCCGACACAGAAACTCTCACAATGCCTATACCGCCGCGTCCAAAAGCCGTAGAAATGGCCACAATGGGATCTTGATCGCTATGCATATCTCTTTTCCAAACCGCGCAGAGCTGTTCGTCATAGATTCCCTGTTATGGTGATGGGAACCTGTCACTTCTTGTATTCCAGCATGGAGCCGGTCTATGCCTTACCAGCCTAAGCGTCCTTTCGAAGCACAGTTTTTCGGGCCAGCCCTCATCGGAGCATGCCTAGCCGTCGTGCTTTCCGTACCAGTTGCCGCCTATGTCGCCGCAATCATTGGCGACACGTATGAAGTGCGCGCGACAGTGTACGGCCTATTCATTGGCTGGGCCTTCATCGGCGCCGTGTGCATTTTTGCTCGAACATTCCGCTCTGAGCAAAAAAGCATCACTTTAGGCCGCATTCTTCTCTGGTTTGCTTCTGTCTGGCTATGGCCCTTTCTGCTGTTGGCAGGAAAGACGAAACGCTGAAATTGGCAGAGCACATTTCAAACGCAAAAAACCGAGATGCCCTAAAGGGCGCCTCGGTTTTTTTGCTTAGCTAGCAGTTAAGAATCTGTTCTAAACGTGATTCTTCGCGCGCGCCGCCCGATCTGCTGCAATCGTCTTGTTGATCCACCACTGTTGCAGAATCGACAACACGTTATTCGTGAGCCAGTAAAGCACGAGGCCTGCAGCAAAAATGAAGAACATCACCGAGAAAATGATCGGCATGATGTACATCACTTTGGCTTGAGTAGGATCTGCCGGCTTTGGATTGAGATAGATCTGCAGGAACATCGTCACAGCCATCAGCAATGGCAGCACGAACCACGGATCTGGCGCCGCAAGATCATGCACCCACAGTATCCATGAAGCACCACGCAACTCAACCGACCCTTGAAGTACCCAGTACAAAGCGAGAAATACAGGGATTTGAAGCATGATTGGCAAGCAACCGCCAACAGGATTGATCTTCTCGTTGCGATAAAGCTCCATCATCGCTTGGTTGAGACGTTGCTTGTCATCCTTGTACTTGTCCTGGATGGCCTTAATGCGAGGCTGTACTTCCTTCATGCGGGCCATAGAACGGTAGCCAGCGGCAGACACAGGGAAAAGGATCGCTTTCACAATGCAAGTCAGCAAAATGATCGACCAGCCCCAATTCCCCACAATGCCGTGCAGGAAAGAAAGCAACCAGTAGATCGGCTTAGCAAGGAAAGTCAACCATCCGTAATCCACTACTAATTCAAGGCCAGGAGCCAGCTCTTCCAAGCGTTCCTGCTCCTGAGGACCAGAATAAAAAACGGCTTTGTTCGATTCAGACGCCCCCGGAGCAATCTCTTTCATCGGAATCAGTGTTCCAACAGAGAAGAGATTTTTAGCTGTTTCGCGGACATAGTTCTGACGGCTTTCACCCTGCGCCGGCACCCACGCGCTGACAAAATGGTGCTGCACCATGGCAATCCAGCCGTTGTTCGTCTTTTCTTGATAAGACGCGTCATCGTCGGCGATGTCCTGGAACTTAATTTTCTGATAGTTCTCTTCATCGCTGTAGACAGCTGGACCGGTAAAGGTCGAATACATCGAGTTTTCGCCTTCAGGCTTACTACCATCGCGCGTGATCTGGTAATAGATCTGCGGACGAACCGGCGAATTCGACACATTCGAAACATTAGTCGTCACTTCAATGCCGTAGTACCCTCGCTTAAAGCGATACGTCTTGGTGACCTTGACGCCGCCCTTTACAGCTTCAAACACCACATCTAGCGTCTCGTCGCTACCCATATCAAGCTTCGAGCTCACCAAATGAAACGCATCGGCATGAGTCGGGAAATCCCCGCCAACCAGGCCGCTCTGCGCTTCATAGATATGCGTAGGAGTAACTTCAAGGAGCTTCACGTTGCCAAGATCATCGGCAGGCTTGCGGCCCAAGATAAGGCCAGCAAGGCCCACTTCTGTCCAATCTGCCTGGCGCGGGAAGCGCAACATCTCAGTTCCGACTAAACGAGCGCCAGAACGGTCAAAGGTAACTTTCATGCGGTCAGTCGTCACGATGACCGGATCGCTGACAGCCTCAACCGGAGTCGCCGCCACAGCCTGCTGAGCATTAGGCGTCGGAGCAGGAATAGCATTTGCCGCAGGCTGATCTGCGTTTTGAACCGTCTGCTCCTTAGCGGGGCCAAAGAAAGACGTGCCGCCTTTATAGACTTGGTAGTTGTCCCAGAGCATGAAAAGCGCACCGAGCAGGATCACCCACAGCAGCGCGCGCTGAAGTTCTTTTCCCATAAGGGCCCCGTCTGCTTAGCGATTAGAAAGGTGGTGACGACAAGCTTCGGCGCTCAAAGCCTGCGCCGACTTGTTGAGGCGCCAAGGGCACCAAGTGAAGCGTTCAGGCACAGGATCATATCCCCGCCCGCCAAATGGATGGCAACGCATGAGACGCATGAATGCCAAATAGCCGCCGCGAAGCGGACCAAAGCGATCGATTGCCTCCATGGCATAAGCCGAACAAGTAGGCAGAAACCTGCACTCTCGTCCCACCCATGGAGAAAGCGTCAGCTGATAAAGCCGGATAGCGCCAAGCATGATGGCTTTAACTGGATTCACGCCTCAGATCTCCAACGCTTGGCACAACGCCGAACGAGATCGTTCAGAAGCGACAAAGCGTCTTCCCGAATGGCCGCTCTCAATTGAGCATGCGCCTTCTGGCTGCCGACATCCGACAACGGTGTTTTCAGCCGCAACGAAAGATCCAGGCCGATGTTCGAATTGATAAGCATCGCCTCGATCTCCGGCGCACGAATCCGCGCAGCCTCTCTTAAAACCCGTTTAACAAGAGCTCTATCCACTGATCGCGGCGAATTACGCTTACCGACAGTCACGCCAATGCGTAACCGTCCGCAAGCATCATTCTCGAGACATCCAGCACTGAAATACGACGAATGGACGCGAAATGCCCTTGCATTTCTCGTCCTTGCAATCACCCCGAAGTCGGCTGTCCGAATAAGACGCCGACTGCGGGATAAGCCGAATTTCTTTAGGCTCTTCGCCACGGCAATTCTTGGCCGTGCGGCCTCGATCCCATTAGAGGGCGAGAACGTGACGGCCCTTGGCGCGGCGACGATTGAGAACACGACGGCCGCCCTTGGTGCGGGAGCGGACCAGGAAGCCGTGCGTGCGGGCGCGCTTGACCTTGGAAGGCTGATAGGTACGTTTCGTAGCCATGATGATTCCTTACTTGACGGAAAGCTCCCGTCCTGCAATCCGCAGGTGGGGGCAGATGAAAATCCATGCAGTTTGCTGGCGTCAACTTTGACACCGACGCACGCCATATCACACGCGCGCGAGGGGAAACCGCGAAAAGTTTGATATTAGACTTCAGTACAACACTGTTTGTCAATCAAGTCTACGTTTTTTCTTTTATTTTTTGCTGACAGACTCCCCTTACCACTAACTGTCGCTCTACAGAACCTAGGGTACAGATCATCCATACAACTACCTATAGTAGGTTTAAATTTATTAGCCACTCCGGGTTGTGGACAAATAATCTATCTCCTCCTGTTTAAACAAGCATCTTAATGATTTTTAAATGAAATTTTATCCACAGCCTTTTGTGGATAATTTAGAGGACAACTTCGGTTTTCTTATTCGATATAGGATATTTTTTCTTTTAAAAATCATATAGATATACAAAAATCGCTTGCATTCGCTATTCCTGCGGCGAACCGTTAAAATGTGTTTTCTTTACTTTCGGCTTAGTGTCCATCCGCCATGCATGAATTTTGGCAAGCCTGCCTCGCCGAGCTTAAGAACCTCGTCAAGAACACACCCACCATCTATTCGCTCTGGTTCGAGATCCTGACGCCGCTTTCGTGGAACTCCGCGACAAGCGTCTTGACGTTGTCTGCGCCTCCGCCCAAAGTGCGCTATATCCGCCAGCAGTACCTTGATGTTATTCAGAAAACGGCCTCGCTTGTGAACGGGAACAGGCCCGTGAAAGTCAATCTAGTGCCTGCCGTAGCTAAGTCAGCGGACAAACCGACCTTCAGTGGTATTCATGTAACAGAGGATGAGGAACGTCGGCGCGAGGAAACGGGTCTGCTGCCAGGGTTGACTTTTGAGAACTATGTCAACGGCAATGCCAATCAGCTTGCCGTTGCTGCTGCTGAGCATGTTGCCGCAACAGCTGGCACACAGTACAACCCTCTTTATATCTATGGCGGTGTTGGTCTAGGCAAAACGCATTTGATGCAAGCCATTGGCCATCGTTATCTGGATTTGCATCCGCGCGCGCGCGTTCGTTGCGTATCTGCTCAGGATTTCATCAATGAATACACCGCTGCAGTTCGCGATTCGACGAACACCAAGGGCGGGCATACCAGTCTCGAACGCTTTGACGAGCGTTACCAGAATCTGGACTTGCTACTGATTGACGACGTGCAGTCCTTTTCCGGTACAAAAGGATCGCAAGCTCAGTTTTTCCGAGCATTTGAAGCGCTCGTTCCGCACAACAAACAGCTTGTTATCACGTCGGATACATATACGCGCGGACTTAAAGATATTGAGCCCCGCTTGATTTCCCGTCTGTCGCAAGGACTTTGCGTCGCTATTGAACCGCCTGAGTTCGAAATGCGCACGGCCATTCTGCTCAACAAGGCAAAAGCTATGGGCGTTGATCTACCTGATGAAGTCGCTGCCTTCATCGCCAAACGCCTTAAGTCGAATGTTCGAGAACTAGAGGGCGCGCTACAGCAAGTGGTTGCGTATCAGCAATTTCAGCCGTCCGCCTCACGCGAAATCACGATCGACATTGCTAAGCGCGTGCTTCGCGATCAATTCCAGGTTGCCAACAGCCTCATCACCATCGAAAGCATTCAAAAGACTGTTGCCGACTACTACAAGATCAAAGTAGCGGATATGCACTCCAAGCGTAAGCCTGCCTATATCGCACGTCCCCGGCAAATTGCTATGTACCTTGCCAAAGAACTCACGCAACACAGCTTGCCTGAAATTGGCGAGAACTTCGGCGGTCGCGATCATACAACGGTGATGCATGCAGTACGTAAAATCACACAAGAGCGCCAAAACGACGCCGAGCTCAATCATGAAATCCATGTGCTTGAGCAAATGATTCGTGGTTAAGTTTCAGAATTCCTTTAACTGATTGAGAGAGCATGAAGCACATCAGCTGTACCTGCGACGCGCTACTAAAGCCCGTCAAAACCGTTTCGGGCATCGTTGAGCGCAACCAAAGTCTGCCCGTTGTGAGCAACATCCTGTTCGAGCAGGACGGCGAGAACGTCACATTCTCCACGACGGATCTTGATATTCAGATCCGCACCAGTGCAAGCGTGGGCTCAACCGATTCCAAAGGCAATTTCACCATCTCAGCGCAAAAGCTCTCAGACATCCTTAACAATCTAAAAGGATCGGATGCTGTTGAGATTGATGTGGAAGACGACGGTCGAGCATTGCTTTCCTGCCCGAGCGGACAATTTGCCATGCAAACGTTGCCAGCACGGGACTTCCCTGTGATCCGTGGTGCCGATTGGCTGGCTACTTTCGTCACCCCTGCTAAGAGCCTGCGCTACCTTTTAGCCATGACCAGCTTTGCCATGGCCAACCACGACATCCGCTACTACCTCAACGGTGCACTCTTTGAAGCAGAAAAAAACGAGTTACGCTGCGTCGCTACGGATACCCATCGTCTGGCCTATTGCGATACAACGGTAGACAGCCTCAACATCGAAAAACCTGTCAAAGCGATTCTGCCGCGCAAGACCGTGCGAGAACTTCTACGCATCCTGCCCGAAGACGATACGGCCATCACCGTTAAGCTTTCGAATACTCAATGCGCTTTTGAATTTCTCGGCATTGAGTTTCTCAGCAAACTCATTGACGGAAATTTCCCTGACTACAAGCGCGTTATGCCAACGCCAGAGACCAATCCGCAACCGGTCGCCATCAATCGAGAAGCGCTCCTTGCAGCATTGCGTCGAGTTCAGATTCTGACTAACGAAAAATTCCATGGCGTGCGCTGGCTACTCGCCGAAAATCACTTGCAAATTCAGGGAACGAATGCCGAACAGGAAGAGGCCAACCAGAATTTGAGTATCGATTGGAAGTGGCCAGAACTCGACATCGGCTTCAACATCACTTACGTGCTCGACGTACTGTCGAACCTTAAGAACTCTGAAGTCATGTTCTATTTTGCAGCAACGCCAAAAAGCGTTTTGGTGACGATGCCGGAATCCATGAACTTCCGCTACGTCATCATGCCGATGCGCATCTAAGGCCAGGCCTCATCTCGTCGTCGACATCGAATTTGGCCTTCGTGAGGAAACTCGCTGCGTCAAGGAAAGTCGGTCCTGTTCAGCCCACAGGGCCGCAGACTGTCTAGAGCAGTCACAACATCCTTTTTTTCTTTTGTAGAAGCTATGAGCGAAACGGAAAACAAGACCACAAACATGGAAATGAACGCCGCTGAAGATGCCGCTCAGCCAGAGTCCGCGCATGAACCTCTTATGCGCATTCGCGATCTCGACGATATGCCGAAGCCTGATGCGTCCGCATACAACGCCACGAGTATTCAGATTCTTGAAGGTCTTGAAGCTGTTCGAAAGCGCCCGGGCATGTACATCGGCGATACAGCTGATGGCTCTGGCCTGCATCATCTCGTCTACGAAGTCGTCGATAATTCTATCGATGAAGCCCTTGCAGGTTTTGCCACTCACATTGAGGTGACGATTCACACGGACAATTCCGTGTCCGTCGTTGATGATGGTCGCGGCATTCCTACTGCCATTAAATGGGATGACAAGCACGAACCAAAACGCAGCGCAGCGGAAATTGCATTGACCGAATTACATGCTGGCGGCAAATTTGACAATAATGGCTACAAGATTTCCGGCGGTCTGCATGGCGTCGGCGTCTCCTGCGTCAATGCACTTTCGACTTGGCTCCGACTGACTGTGCGCCGAGATGGCGAGGCGCGCTATCTAGAATTTGCTCGCGGAAAAGTTCAAAACCGTCTCATTGAGAAGCAAACGAATCCCCTGAGTGGTGAACTTGTCGAAGTGTCTCCGATGAAACTTCTCGGGAGCACCAACCGGCGCGGCACAGAAGTGCATTTTCTGCCCGATACGACAATCTTCGAACAAGTCACTGAGTTTAATTACGACACTCTGCTCTCGCGCCTGCGCGAACTCTCCTTCTTAAACTCCGGCGTCGCTATCACGCTTACAGATCAGCGCACTGGACATGAAGCACACCTCAAAACGGATAAGGGGCTTGTCGCTTTTGTTGAGTTCAAGAACCAAAGCAGGAATGTCCTCCACAAGAAGATTTTCCACGCAAAGGAAACCGTACTCAGCAACGATGTTCCTGTTGAAGTTGAAATTGCCATGCAATGGCAAGATGGCTACAACGAGGTGCTCACTGCCTATACAAACAATATTCCTCAACGCGACGGCGGCACGCATGTGACTGGCCTGAGAGCGGCCATGACTCGCGTTCTGAAAAACTATATTGCTAAAAATGAGCTTGCAAAAAAGGCCAAAGTCGATCCCGAAGGGGACGATATGCGCGAAGGCCTTACTTGCATCCTCTCAGTTAAAGTGCCGCAGCCCAAGTTCAGTTCGCAAACGAAAGATAAGCTCGTTTCCAGCGAAGTTCGCCCTGCAGTTGAGGAAGTGGTAGCTCGTGAACTTGAGCTTTTCCTCGAAAAGAATCCTGAAGATGCCAAAATCATCTGCGAGAAAATTGTGTCGGCTGCCCGCGCACGTGAAGCGGCGCGCAAAGCCCGCGACATGACTCGCAAGAGCGTTATCGGCGGTGGCCTCCCAGGCAAACTTGCTGACTGCCGGGAAAAGAATCCCGCCTATTCTGAGCTGTTTCTAGTCGAGGGCGATTCGGCTGGCGGCTCTGCCAAGCAGGGTCGAGATTCACAATATCAAGCCATTCTGCCGTTGCGAGGCAAGATTCTCAATGTTGAAAAAGCAGCGCAGGATAAACTTCTCGACTCGGAACAGATCCGCATGCTCACGCTGGCACTCGGCACCAACATTGGCAAAAACTTCGATCTGTCCAAACTTCGCTATCACCGCATCATCATCATGACAGATGCGGACGTGGACGGCGCGCACATCCGCACGCTTCTGCTCACGCTTTTTTATCGGCAAATGCCTCAAATTATTGAAAACGGCTATGTCTATATTGCGCAACCTCCGCTCTACAAAGTGCAGCGCAACCGTAATGACAAAGGCGTCTTCCTTAAAGATGAGCAGGAAATGGCCGACTATCTGCGCAAGCTGGCGCTGAAGGATGCTGAACTCTTCAAGAACAAAACCGATCTTGAAGCAGGCGTTTCCGTACGTGGCACGCCTCTTGAAGAGATGGTGGATGAATATCTTGCTGCGGACGCAGTTATTCAACGCCTTGGCGGCGCCATTGATCGCGGTGCGTTGCTAGCCATTGCCGCAGGAACGTCGATCAATCTTGAAAATACCTTCAAGGCAGAAGAAAGCGCCAAAGCTCTTGAGGCAGAAATGCGCGATCCCAATGTGAAGGTAGAAGCTATTTACGATGAAGAAAATGAAAAGCACCTCCTAAAAATTCATCGTCTCAAGCATGGCAATCACAAAACGACCACCATTCATCCTGAGTTCACATATTCAGCTGACTACCGCAAACTTCAGGAAAGCGCACGAATGCTTCAAGGCGTCATCGGAGACGGTGCTGTAGTGAAGCGCGCTGGAGCTTCTCAGCCTGTTCGTAATTTTGCTGAAGCCGTTAACTGGCTTATTAAACAAGCAGAAAAAGGCATCATTCGCCAACGATACAAGGGGCTGGGAGAAATGACGCCTGAGCAACTGAAGGAAACTACTATGGATCCTAAAGTGCGGCGCATGCTGCGCGTTCGCATTGAAGATGCAGCAAGCGCAGACGGCATCTTCTCCATGCTGATGGGTGATGTTGTAGAACCGCGACGCGACTTTATCGAAGCCAACGCTCTTTTCGCCACCATTGATTCTTAACCCCATACTCGGCCGCCTATGCTTCAGACGTAGGCGGCCGCTTTTCTGTGTATCTCGGATACCCAATGAAGAAGCCATCAGCCGACAACCAGCTCGTCGTCGCAGTTTCCTCCCGCGCCCTCTTTGATTTAGAGAGCGAACACCGACTATTCGAAGAAAAAGGCTATCAGGCTTTCCGAGATTATCAGGTCGCCCATCAAAATGACCCACTCACGCCAGGCGTGGCATTCCCTTTTGTCAAGCGACTCCTTGAGCTCAATAAGCTCTTTTCGGACCGCAAGCCGTTCCGTGTGGTAGCACTCTCGCGAAACTCCCCAGAAACAGCACGCCGCTTCTTCAATTCCTGCCGACACTACAGCCTGCCTATCAATGCAGGAGCATTCACCTCTGGACAATCTACATTTCCCTTTCTCAAGGCCTTTAAGGTTTCACTCTTCCTTTCTGCCAACGCGAAAAATGTAGAGCGCGCCGTTAAAGCAGGCCTCCCCGGAGGCCTGGTACTGCCCAATCCTATGCCTCAAGCTGAACTCGAGAGCGATCCCACGCTACGAATCGCTTTCGACTTTGACGGCGTTCTCGCTGATGACGAGTCAGAACGTGAATACCAACGAGGAGGTTTATCAGCCTTTGAGCAGCATGAAATTGAAAAGGCCAATACGCCACTTGCTGCCGGACCTCTTCAGGATCTTTTTGAGAAACTATCGGCTTTTCAACAGCTTGATTACGAACTACACGGCAAAAACGATCCCTATTTCCGTCCTGCGATCCGCATTTCGATCGTTACATCTCGCGGAGCTCAAAGCGAGGAGCGCCTCATCAATTCTCTGAAAAGCTTCGGCATGACGGCGGCTGAACTCTTCTTGCTAGATGGACTGTCAAAGGAACCCATCCTAGAAGCGCTACGACCTCATATCTTCTTTGACGATCAGACTCGTCACCTTGAAGACGTGCAAACTCGCATTCCTTGCGTGCTTGTTCCATTCGGTATCCATAACGAAATCGTCTGAAGACAAGCCTGCGACAAAAGCTATAACACGTCTGTTGCCAGCACTTTCTAACTTAGCTTCTTGCACAGGGCTGCTGGACTTCGACGAGATATTGCGCGCCGTAGTTCTGCACAGAACGGAACTTTTCTTAAAAATCTGTAACTTGTTGAAATACAAGATATATCCAGCAAGAATCCATACATAATCCACATAAACCGCACGCCTTTTAACTGCGTTTTCAACAATCAATCCACACTCTTCGAGATACTGGTTCAGAGAGTTCTAGATCTGAGCTGCGTTTAGAAGCAGCTATACCGCAAGCTAGAATTGGGGGTGCTTGGCGCCTTGCATCACTTATTCCCTTATTTTTCTATTCTTTTTTATTAATTAGTAGTTAGTAGTAAGTAGGGAAGAAGCGAAGCTGTGGATAACTAGTATTTTTCTATAGATCACAAAGAGATATTGTTCTTTGTTTTCTGTGGATAAGCGCAGGGATAACCCGTGAAATTTCTTGCACAGGGTGTTGATGAAAACGAACCCTACGTCGAGAGAAGAAAGTTATCCACAAAAACAAGGATGAAGCAGTAAAGTTGTTCCACCTTTTTGTCCACAAAAATAACAACATTTTTGTTGTCATCTCTCGGTCATGTCTTCAGACACTCCCGTTTTTCCTTGGTTTGCTCCCAAGCTTTCGCCATCGATGGCGGGCGTAATGAACGGTTTGGGCCATGCAGTTACGTTCAGGCGCGGTGAAGTCCTCTACGAGTCGCCGGGCTTTTTCCCTAAGTTGATGTTTGTTCGGCGCGGCCTCATAGTGAAAGCCATGATGGATGCTCACCATGAAGATCCTTTGTTGCTATCAATAGGGGGACCGGGTTCACTTTGCGGTTGCTATGAGACGCTCTATTTAAGCGATCGAATTCCTCGTAGGCACTGGTGCATGACGACGGCAGAGGTTCTTGTGGTCAATTCTGATCTGCTCTTGCGCATTTGCGATCAGAATGCTCATTGGCAGAGAGAAATCACGAACTACACCAGCTTGTGCGCAATGGCGGACCGTTATGGACTTCTTCTCAACCATACGGCCTCTCTGGAAGAGCGTTTAGCTGTGTTCTTCGTGCTCTGCGAAATGCAGGGCGATCCTTTCTTTCAGAGTAGGCTTTACGACGAATCGTTGGAGTGGATTCGTCTTTCAACCGTACCATCGCGGCGCGTTGTTGCTGGTATTGTTGACACGAGCGTTGAAAAGTTGCGAACGGTGCTGAACAGCTGGCAGGAAGAAGATGTGCTTCGCTATCGTTCACACAAGCTGCTTTTACGTCGCGATCGGCTGATTCGAAGCTGGCATGCCATGCAAGGCATACTTGGCTTATCGGATTAAGTAGAGGGCTTGGGGCCCAGTGATAAACTTTTCGACCCTTCAACGGTTGTTCCGTTGTTTTCTTTGACACGCCATGAAATCAACGCTTTCCACTGGTCGGCTGCTGTTGCCGATGATTCTTTGTGCACCGCTCCTTTCCGGTTGCGTTATGGCGCCTCTCCTTATTGGTGGAGCTGCTGTGACGACCGCTACAGTCGTGACTGATCGTCGAACTGCTGGCACGATTGTGAGTGACGAAGTAATTGAGCGGCGCGTGTCTTATGAAATCAATCAAGCATTAGGGGCAAATGCGAAGAGCCACATAACCGTCACGAGTTATGAAGGTCGAGTTTTGCTTTCTGGTGAAGTTTCTAGCATGTCGGATAGGCGGGTGGCGCAGCAGGTGGCTAGCGTTAGTGCCGATGTAGCAGAAGTGGTTAATGAGCTAGCAGTCATGGATCCAACTTCTGTCACTACCCGGCTCTCTGATTCAATGCTTGCAGCGAAAGTGCGCTCAGCGATCATTGGTAATGGGCAGATTTCACTCAATCAAATGAAGGTGACAGTTGATCGCGGCATTGTGTACTTGATGGGGCTAGTCACTCGTGAGGAAGCTGCTGCAACTGCGCAGACAGCCGCGCAAGTCTCTGGCGTTCAAAAAGTAGTGACCTGTTTCTCCATCGAATCTGCTGAAGAAGTTGCACGTCGGTTGAAGAATTTGCAATCTCCTTCTGCTAGTGAACAGACGAATCCTTAATACATCAAAAGCCGGAGAGGTAAGGCCTTCTCCGGCTTTTTAGTACGTAGCTGGAATCTATTTCAGAGCAGTTGCTGAACAGTAAGTAGCACAAGCAGTGCTTGAATCAGCGCACCAATCGTAAAGAGCATCGAAAATTTTACTTCTAGCTTGACGCAGCCAAACATGACGGCATTCAGCTCTTCATGATGAAGTCGGCGTAGCTGATCAGGTAGTTTCATGCAATCTGGAAAGCTTGCCATGACAAGGAAATAAGGCCAGTAGCTCATATCGCGGACAACCATTGCAGCAATGAGAAAGTATGGCAGCGTAATAAGAGTTTCAAAAAGCCTCAGGGTTGCTTTTTCAGGAAGCAATACGGCAAGTGTGCGGCGGCCGATGCTGGCGTCATGTTCACGGTCGCGGAAATTATTGACGGCCAACACTGCTGCAGCCATGCAGCCAAGTGCTGCGCCCAGCAGGGCTGCATTGAAACTTATGAAGCCTGCTTGCAAATAGAAAGTCCCGCAGACAGCTGTAAATCCAAAAAAAATAAGAACAAGCAGTTCGCTGAAGGGGGTATAGGCGATAGGTTTGGGGCCTCCCATATAGAAGTAGGCAGCCGCAGCAGAGGCAACTCCTACAAGCGCGAATCCCCATCCGCCAAAATAAATCAGTACGACGGTGTTGATCGTAGCTAGCGCAATTGCGCAACGGATTGCGGCACGTGCTGCAGGCACGCTAATCCAGCCGCGTGTAGTTGCACGGGGGAGCCCACGGCGATTGCCAACCTCTGCTTTGCGTTCGGTATATCCCAGATCGTTCTCCATGTTGGAGATGGCTTGCATCAGGATGGCAATGGTCAGCGTAAAGAATGCGATGACGGGATCAAAGACGTGCTGCTCGCTATAACAAAGGGCGAGTGAAGCACAAACGGGAGCAGCTGCAACGCCCCAAGTTTTTGGACGGCAAAAGGCCAGCCATGAAGCGAGAGCTCCAGGATAGTCGTCGGGACGCTGCTTATCGCTGAGTGAATTCTCTTCAGACATTAGAGGACGTATTTGACTTCTGGGTTTGATGTATAGGCGCGGTAGGCATCGTCAAGCTGTTCGCGAGAGCGGGCGTTGACTGTCACAGTGACAGACATGTATTTTCGCGTTCTTGAATATTCCACTGAAGAGAGCGACTCATCAAAGTCTTCAAAATGCTGTTTGGCAATGTCGAAGACAAGTTGCTTGAAGCTTTCCGATGAAAGACCCATGACCTTGATGGGAAAGAGCATCGGGAAGATCATGACTTCTTCGGTTTTGTCGACTGCCTGTTCAATGGTGTTCATTGCGTTAGAGTTTGCAAAGAGCTTCGTTTCTTGAGCCATTTTTTTGGGGGTCTGCTTAAAAGTCATCCGTTGATTTGATGGTGGCTTCGGCGGCTGGCGGATGTTCGCGTTTGGCATCGAGGGCTAGTCGAACAGTATCGATCAGCCGTTTCCAAAAGCTGCTTTCCTGCACATCGGTAGCCGCTACGATGGGGGTAGTCCCTATTAGTTTGTTGTCAATGAAAATGCAGGCTTGGCCGAGACGGTCTCCTGCATGAATTGGAGCGGCAAGAGGGGCTCGTCTTTCAATGCGGATTTCAACGGCATTGGAGCCTCGTTCTAGCATGCGTTCTCGAGAAAGAGTTGCATATACCGGCTTTTCGGCTATTGCATCGACGAAGTCAGTTTTTCCTCGATAAAGCGGTAGCTTTGCAACAACATCTCCAGCATCAAAGATGCGAATCGTATCGTAGTCCCGATAGGCTCGCAGAAGCATAGTTGATAAGCGATTGCGGAGTGACTTTTCATCTTCCGCATTCAGCACTGCCGCAACCAACCGACGCAGTCGTCCTGTGGGGCGAGGATTCTCTGCAATGATGAGTCCGCTCCAGCCATGAGCTTCTTGAATGAATGTCAGACCCGTCACAGCATTGCTGAGCTTGAGAAAAGGATTGGAATTCGGCAGCACTTTGTCGCCGAATTTGGCGCCGGGGGCGACAGCGAGGATCCGAGCAACGGGGAAGTCTCGATAAAGTGCAGAGACTAATCGAGCAGCATCTTCAGAACTTGATATGCATTCTTGCTGTCCTTCTGCAGGTGCGCTGCAGGAGATATGTAAACCGAGCGCTGCTGCACGTTCATTCATAGATGCCGCCATAATTGGCGTACCGTGAAAAACGGTGTTTGCTATTGCAGCCAGGGCTTCTCTGCTTGATGCGGCGAGTATGGCCCGAAGCGCATCTTCGATCGTATCGGCCGTGTTGCTTGCGGGGGGCGTTGCCGGTTGATTCTCTGGGACTGGCGTTTCAAGCGAAGAAGATATGTCTAGCGAGTTTCTCTGCAGTTCCATCAAAGTGGCATAAACGGCTATGGCAGGAAGCACGGAAGCCGTTTTGATTGGAGCTGAGGCATTTTCGGCCAGGAGGATTTGGCCGCTCTCTAGATCTATAAGACAGCTTGCGGTTGACGGCTCGAGAGTAAATGCAGTACTTGGCAGCAGCAGGAAATATGCAGCGAAGCTAGCTACTGCCGTCTGCCACATATGCTTCAGTCTTTCTGTCAGCAAGTTGCCATAGGAGCATTTTTTCCCCTTCATGCTGCGTTTACCTCCGACTGCTTGCGGCATGTGCCAAAATGTTTCGCGTTTCTTTTCTATAAGAAAAGCGAAATTTTAAAGAAAAAAGAGCGACTTCTTTGAGTGCAGAAGAGGACGCGACAATTTGGCGGGGTGCGCATGCCGGAGCATCTTTCCGAAGCGCTTGCACACGCGCTTCTCTCTCAAGAGAACATCGATCTGAACATTGTTGAGGAGACGGGATCAACGAATGATGATTTGAAGGCAATCGCAAGGCGGCGCGCTTTTGAGCGACCTTATTTTCTGTCCGCAAAGCGACAAACATGCGGTCGAGGAACGCAGGGGCGTTGCTGGCATACCGCTTCGCTTTCACTTCTCTTTTCTCTTGGCATTGGTCTACAAGCGGGCGCGGTTCAGGGCCTTCTCTCTATAGCTGTTGGGTTGGGTGTAGCAGATGCTGCACGTAATTTTGGACTCGGAGTACAGCTTAAGTGGCCCAATGACATTTGGACGGCAAGAGGCAAGGCGGGAGGCATCCTTTGTGAAACTGTCCGTGATCCATACGGTGACACATCACTCATCATCGGCGTAGGCTGCAATTTGAAGATAGATGCCGGTGGCATGACAACGAATGGCTGGCCCATTACGGACCTTGCACAAGCAGGGGGTGGATTGCTGGTTGAATCCACTACTTCTCGAACCGCCTTTCTTTGCGGTATGGTGCTGGCTATTTTGAGCCGCTTTGATCGATTGATGGCTGGAGATATGCAGACCCTTCTGGCTGACTGGGCTGTTGCAGACGCTTTCTTTGGCCGTGAAGTTTGCTGGACTTCTTGTATTGGCAGCGAAGAGCAACGGGGCATCGATCGTGGTATTGATTCTCTGGGGCGCCTCATCATAGAGCCCCTGTCAAGCAATGCAGAAATCTCTAAAGAGCGCCTTTTTCTTTCAGGCGAACTCAGCGCTTTGACCAATCAGCGCAACGGATAATGCCTGCGTTTTTGGGGAAGTATGAAGACATTATTAATTGATTTAGGTAATACAGCGCTTAAATGGTGTATTCCTGGCGAGGAAGAATCTCCTCGGACGGTGGTCCATCGAGGTGTGGCAGACGGTTGGAAGCAGGAGCTTTATGCAGAGTGGCTTCGCGAAGCGCCGAAGCGTGTTGTTGGATGCACTGTTGCGGCACCTGAAATTGCTCTTTCTGCAACGAAGTTCTTCAATGAACATGGAATACGCTGGGAGTGGGTAAGACCGCAGCGTGCTTTTTTGGGCCCTGATTTTCAATTGATGAACTCGTATGCAAATCCTGAGCAGCTTGGATCCGATCGCTGGAATGCCGCGATAGGTGCAGTGGCTGCAGCGCCAGGTTCGTCGCTTCTCGTCGTACAAATGGGAACGGCTGCGACGGTTGATGCTATTGCCTATGAAGGCGGAGGTATTTATCGCTTTCTTGGCGGACGGATTGCCCCAGGTCCAACATTGATGCAACGCAGTATCGACTTTGGCATCCCATCCATTTCTTCCTCACTAGGCGAGAGGAAGGCTTTTCCGAAAAGCACAGCAGACGCCCTTGCGAGCGGCATCATTGATGCTCAGGTTGGATTGGTGCTTCGAGCACTGGATGAACTACGCCGTTTAGATCCGCAGACGCGTGTTTTGCTTTCAGGAGGTGCTGCTAGCTTTATTGGGCCACATCTTGCGTCCTGTGTTCCCAATCTCATAGTGAGGCACAATTTGGTTCTGCGCGGTCTGGCGCAACGTGCGGAATGCCCGCTCAAGTGAGGAGGCGGCATGAAATACGTAGTGGGGTTGCTTTGGCTGGCCGCTGTAGCCATATGGGGAGTGCTCTGGCTCAATCAGGATGTGGAGGTGAAGAGGACGATTCCGTCTGAAACTCTGACATCTGCTTCAAATTTTGCATTTCGCAGGCCGTTGATCGTGAATCCTTCTCAGGTGCTTCCCGAGTCTCCTTCGGTGCATCCGGAGGCAGAACCGGTGACCTCAACAGAAATGGATCCGCCGACGGCCGCTCAAGCTTCCGCCTCGGTGTCTGCGACTGCAGGCGCCCCAATGCGCATTGAAGATGCGCCATGCCTGGTGCTTGCTCCTGTGGCTGAATCGGCCTTAAGCGCCCTTAATCCGCTTTTGCGCGATGCTGGATTGCTCGAACGTATCATCATTCAGCCTTATGAACTTGAATCATTGGTTGTGTATGCCGGACCGTACACGAGTGAGACAGCAGCCAAGCGTGCGCAGCGCAATTTTGCTCGGACAGTTACTCAAAGCGTGATTCGGTCGCGAGCTTCTGGCGACTATATCGTCGAGCTTGCGCGGTTTTCTCATCGGCAGGAAGCGCAACGCTGGGCAGAAGAAACTGCGAGAACGCTGCAGGCACATAACATCGCAGTTGGCAATACAGGTACATCCGAGGGCAAAGTGCAGATAGTCTTTCCTAATCTCTCGGCTGACGAAAATACGCTAGTGCGACGTGCGTTCAGCCGGGCAGCTGAGGGAGCTCAGCTGTTAGCGTGTTGGCAGTGATATCCAAGCAAAAAGCCCTTCGCTAGCGACGAAGGGCTTCTGATGAAGCTACGGCAATTAGTCTGTCGGCTTTTCAACGCGATCCAGCAAGGCGGGTAACACTTCCTTCAGTCGCTTGGTTCGTGCGCGCCGTTCAGCTGTTGCTGAAGGTGCGGGTCTCTGTTTCGGACCCCAAGGACATTCCGGAAAATGCGAATCGTCGCGCCAGCGTGCAATCACATGCCAATGCAGATGCGGACACATATTGCCAAACTGAGCATAGTTAACCTTGTCTGGTTGCACAATCTCAATCATGGCTTCTTCCAAGACCTCTAGCAAACGCCAAAGGTAGAGCCTTTCTTGTGCAGAAAGGTCGGACATTTCAGAAACATGCCGAGTTGAAACAAGGCGCAAAAAACAAGGAAAGTCCTCAGATCCAGCGTCAATGGCGTAGAACCAGCGGCTTCTCCAAAATTCCGCTGGATGCTTGGTTACGCAGAGTTCGCAAGTGCTCATGGCTGTTGTATTGTTGAAAAATCAGTCAACAAGGCGCAGAAGGCCTTCTTCATCTTCGACGATGTTGTAGTCCCACTTTTTGATGCCGTGCATATCTTCAAGCCAAGCTGCTTCCGGTTCTCCCAGCTCATCAAGCATGGCGTTGATGTAGCGCTCGGCTTCAAAGGGCGTAGCAAAGTTGTCGCTTTCACCGTCCGGCCATTCCACAATGACTTGAGTAACGCAGTCTCGCCGCATAGCGCATCAAGCCTCCGGTACTGCCGCCACAATTCTGGCGATAGCCGCAGTTAACTTTTCTGCATAAGCTAGGTCAAGCGATTCATCGGGAGCATGCGCATGTTCTTCAACGCCAAGCACGCCGGTGTTGAGGAAGGACGCTTCAGGGAAATTCTTCATGAAGTCGTTCATCGTGCCGATCGTTGCGCCGTCAAAGACTACTTCTGCAGGAGAGCCGAAAATGTCGCAGCTTGCTGCTTGTGCAGCTTCTTCTAGCCATGGCGCCATCGCGGGAGCATCAAAGCCAGCTTCGGCGCGCATGTCTTCCACTGTTACTTTTGCGTGGCTGGGAACGTCCGTCGTGACAGCGCGAACAGCAGCATCAAGCGCCGCCTTGGCATCAACATAAGGCGGAATGCGGAAGGCAATCAGCAATGTAGTGTAGGGGCGCAGAAGTGCGCTTGCCGAGCTGGTCGGCGGCAAGCCATCAGCGCCCAGAATTGTCATTGCTGGTTCCCACGTGTTCCGCTTCAGTGCTTCCAGCGGATCTTGCGAGCGCGGTTCTGTATCTCCTGCCCAGGGGAAGCTTTCAGTCATTTCGTTGCCCACGATTTCAGCTTCGCGCTTAAGGTATTTGATATTGCGTTCAGGAATGACGGCATGCATGGCTGGAATCTTCACTCGTCCAGTCGCTGGGTCTTCCAAACGATCAAGGAGCTCTCTCATAACAGAGAATGAGCTAGGCACAATGCCGGCTGCAGAGCCTGAGTGAACCGGGCTTTTCAGTACTTCCACTTTGAGGCGGAAGCTGACGACGCCTCGCAGAGACTGCGTGATCCAAAGTCGGCCGTAGTCTCGGCGGGTAATGTCAAGAATGCCGAGGAAAGCCGGCGAACCGATCCGACCGGCAATATCTTCCAGATATTCTGCAAGATGTCCGGAACCTGATTCTTCTTCAGTTTCAAAGAGACCAGTAATACGGGGACGAGGAGTGCCAGTGGCATCGAGTGCTTGAGCGGCAGTCAGCGAGAGATAGTAACTGTAGCCATCGTCCGCAGAGCCGCGGCCATACAGTCGGCCGTTTTGCACAACCGGCGTCCATGGACCAAGTCCTTGGCTCCAGCCTTCGGTTTCTGGTTGTTTGTCGAGATGTCCATAGAAGAAAGCAGGGCGTCCTGTATGTCCGCCAGCGGCCGGAATGTCAACGTAAAGAGCCGGAGGAATGCCAGGCTTTTGAAGGACTTCAAAGAGCCCGTTAGGAAAAAGCGCCTTGCCCCAGACAGCTGCTTCCTGTACGGCCTGCAGCAAATAGCCGTGTTTCTCCCAGTCGGCATCAAACGAGGAGCTCTTGGCCGGAATGCGGATGAAGCGTTGCAGACCTTCGAGCGTGGAACCTGTCCAAGCCTGATGGATGAATTCCTGCATCGACACCATAGTGAATTTCCTCTTTATTAAGAAACAATTGGCTTCATCTGTGCTTTCTGCACGCATCCGAAGCTTGTTATCAAATTCAGCGAAATGCTTTTGCTATTTGGCAATGGCGAAAGCATTGCAGCCGAGACGTGCGCCAATATCTTTCGCTAGTGCTGACGCATTGACACGCGCGAGACCGCTGCCGACGATGACGCGGTAGAGTCCTGCATCTTGCACAATGCGTGCTGATGCAGGCTTGCCCGAAGCGGCAAGCACTGCTTCAGCATGGGCTGCATAGCCTCGTGCATTGTCGGCGATTGAGAAAGAGCCAATTTGGACTCCCCAGCCAGCGGCGGCTGGAGAGGTAATGCTGGATTCTTTCTCAGCTGTAGCGGAAGGTGTTGTCTGCGTAGTTTGTATCGGAGCGGGCGAATACGTTGGGCGTTCTGTTGCCCAAGCTCCGGAAGCAATTTCTGCATTAGTCAGCCGAACGACTTCGACTCGAGCTGTCCCCTTGTTTACGAAGCCGAGAGTTTTTGCTGCCTGATAGCTCAGATCAATAATGCGGTTGTTGAGAAATGGACCCCGATCATTAACGCGCACGATGATCGAGCGGCCGTTCTCCAAATTGGTGACTCGGGCGTAGGAAGGCAAAGGCATTGTCGTATGGGCCGCGGTCGGTTGGTACATGTCATAAGTTTCGCCGATAGACGTCTTATTACCGTGAAATTGCTTGCCGTACCAGCTGGCAATGCCTTGCTGCTTCATGGAGATATCGGTTGTGACCGGCACATAACGGGTGCCGAAAACCGTGTAGGGCCTGTTTGCGGCAGCAACAAACGATTCGACACGTGGAACGGCACTGTCGCCTGACGTATTCGTAACAAACGAAGGTGGGCCGTCGTTTTTGTAGTAGTTATTGGAGCTGCAACCGGCGAGGAGTGCCGCGCCTGCAGCAATGGCCGCGAAAATCTTCAGTGCGTTCATAGCATTAGTCCTTTGATTCTGCAGAGATGGATAGCAATATGCCCGTGCAGGCGCCGAGCATCGAGAGTGCTGTGCCGCCATAGCTCATAAAGGGAAGCGGTACGCCGACAACGGGAAGAATGCCGCTGACCATGCCCATGTTCACAAAAGCGTACGTAAAGAAAATGACGCCGATAGATGCAGCCAATAGCCTTGCAAATCGTGAAGGCGCTCCTGCAGCAATCATGAAGCTTCTAGCCACTAATGTGACGAAAAGCAAGACGAGGAGCACGCTGCCGATAAAGCCAAACTCTTCGCCGAAAACGGCGAAGATGAAGTCGCTTGTTCGTTCTGGAATGAAGTCAAGGTGTGCTTGCGTTCCTTCCATCCAGCCTTTGCCCCAAAAGCCTCCAGACCCGATGGCGATGAGCGATTGCAACGTGTGAAATCCTTTGCCGAGCGGATCAGTCGTAGGGTCCATGAGCGTCAGAATACGCTCACGCTGATAGTCATGCATAAGGTTCCAGGCAATCGGTAGAGAGGCAATGCCTGTAAGACAAGCAACTGCAATGGCTTTAGCATGAATGCCGGAAAAGAAGATGACAGCCAGGCCGGCAATAGCAACCAAAATAGCGGTTCCCAAATCGGGTTGCTTCATGATGAGCGCAACAGGGATGGCCAGAAGCACGAGTGCTACGGCATGATCCCACCACGCAATGGATTCGCTTCTTCGGTAGTAATACCAAGCTAACATCATCGGCACAGCGATCTTCATTAGTTCTGATGGCTGAATTTGAACGCCGATATTGAGCCAGCGTGTTGCCCCTTTGACGGTAACGCCTACAGCAAGAGTGGCTACCAGCAAAGTGCAGCCGATTGCAAAGAGAGGCATAGCGATTTTTTCAAACCACTTGATCGGGACGTTTGCTGTCGTCAGCATGACCAGCGCCGCCACTGCGATATTTCGGATTTGTCCAGAAATTCTCCACGGAAAACTGTAACCCGCCGAAAAAAGCGTGATGAAGCCAATAGTTGTGATGGTCATCACAATCGCGAGCAGCATAATGTCGAAGCGCAGCAGCCTAGAGAACAGCCAGCGGCCCTGCAGGCATAGCAGGCTCTTGAGATCCGTCATGGCTTCTGCTCCTTTAGATGTGAGATAGCCTGCGAATTGGATTTATGACGGTTCTGACTGGCGGCAGATGCTTTTGTGACAATGCCAGAAGGGGGAGGCAGTCCTAGGCTGTTTTGTCCAGTTAGCCAGTAGTCCATGATTTGTCTGGCAACGGGGGCTGCAGCTTTGGCGCCGAAACCGCCGTTCTCAACCAGAATGGCCAGTGCGATTTTAGGATCCTTAGCTGGTGCAAATGCAATGAAGAGTGCGTGATCTAAATGACGTCGCGAGAGGCTTTTGGCATCGTATTTTGAATTCTGAGCAATAGCGACGACTTGAGCTGTTCCGGTCTTGCCTGCGACCTCATAGGGGGCCGACCGGAAGATCTGTCGGGCTGTGCCTGTCTTCGTTGCATCAATCATGCCGGATATGACGACCTGTAGATTCTTCGGAGTGAGCGAAATTCGGTCGACAGGTTCGCGAGCCACCCATTGCGTGGTCTGCGTCGTTGGATCGGTAATCGATGCGACCAAATGCGGCGTCATAACGACGCCGCGGTTGGCAAGCGTGGCTGTAGCGTGTGCGAGTTGCAGAAGGGTAAAGGCGTTATAGCCCTGTCCAATGCCGATTGGCGGCGTATCGCCTAAGTACCATGGTTCCTTGAATCGCTGCATCTTCCACTCTTTGTTGGGAAGAATGCCCGTCTGTTCGCCCACAAGGTCGATGCCGGTTCGTTGACCGAAGCCCCAAGGCTTCATAAAGCTATAGATACGGTCGACGCCAAGCTCTGTAGCAAGCCAATAGTAGTAAATGTCAGACGACACTTCGAGAGACTTTCTGACGTTGACGCGGCCTTTAGGAGAGCCGGTGACGTCTCGGAACTTATGCTTACCCAGCTGAAATACACCAGTGTCATTGAGCTCAAAATCCGGCGTTGTAGCGCCAGATTCAAGACCAGCAAGTGCCATGAAAGGCTTGTAGGTGGAGCCAATAGGGTAAATGCCTCGCATCGCGCGATTGAGAAGTGGCTTGTCTTCAGATGTATTCAAATAGTTCCAAGAGGCCGGATCGATGCCGCCCGGGAAGAGATTCGGGTCATAAGTAGGCATAGATGCGAAGGCCAAAATGCCTCCAGTCTTGGGCTCTATGGCAATAACCGCACCGTTTTTTCCTGACAGAGCATTTTCAGCCACGCGCTGCAAGTTAAGGTCGATCGTCAACTGAAGATTTTTGCCTGGCTTAGGGGGGACGACTTCAAGCGTGCGTACGGCTCTGCCTGCCGCCGTGATTTCAAAAGCTTCATGACCCGGAGTGCCGTGAAGCACTGCTTCATAGCTGCGCTCCAGTCCTACCTTGCCGATATCGCGCTCTCCCTCGTAGAGGGCAAGCGAGTTTTCCTGCGTCAGGCGCTTCTTGTCATTTTGCGAGATGGAGCCGATGTATCCAATGAAATGGCTTCCCAGCGCTCCGTTGGGATAGATACGCCGTTCGCGCTGGTTGACCTCTACGCCAGGAAATCGCCAGCTCTGTGCAACAAATGTCGCCACTTCCTTATCCGTAAGATTGAAGCGGATAGGAATGGAGTCATAGCGGTTAAGATCCTCTCGTAGCCGGCGGAAGCGGCGGCGGTCAGCCTGAGTGATCGGGATGATTTTCGCTAGTTCATCGATCGTCTTATCAACGCTGGCCACTTTGTCAGGGGTGATCTCGAGCGAATAATTGAGAATGTTGCCAGCAATGAGAGCACCGTTGCGGTCGCTGATTAGACCACGCGGACCTTGAGTCGTAATCTGGACAGTACGGTTGCGTTCAGCACGCTCGACATAGGCGCTTTGGTTGATGATCTGTAGCCATGCTAAACGACCAACAAGAATTAGAAAAAAGAGAATGATGGTTGCAAAAGCAAAGACAAGCCGGCGGCGAAAGGGGCCGACGTCTTCTTCAGTCTCTTTGAATTCCAGTCCCATGGCAAGCCTCTGTCTAAGCTGCGTCGCCGCTGCGGCTACGGCGAATTGACAGCAGCATTGACCATATCGGCCAAATTAGCGCACCTGTAGCGCTTTGCAGAAACCAGATCCAGCCAGGCCAGAGACCGTCGAACCACAGGCGCACAAGCATGACGAGGAGCTGCGCAACGAGAAGAAGCGGTATCACATGCAACGCTTGTCCAATCGGGCCGAACCAAGGAATGCGACGGTGCAGAAGAATGGAAAGATAGGCAATCGTTACGTAGGCAAGTGACTGTTGGCCTAGAACGCTACCGTGAGCAACATCCATAAGAAGGCCGCAGAGAAAAGCTATAAGCATGCCGACGGTCTGCGGCTGATGCACGCACCAGTAGATGATTGTGAGTGCCAGAAAGTCCGGTAGCCACAGTGCATCAAAACTTGTGATACCCAGATTGAGCAGATAAGAAATAGCAAACGTGCAGAAGATGAAAAAGCGTGATGCCGGCTCTTCCAGACGGTCGCTTCCATTCTGCAGTGATGAATAGTTCATCATCAGCGCCGTCTCCGTTCAAAGGGATCCTGTTTTTTAGCTGACGCACCATCTAGCGCGGCGCTCGGATGTGGATTCGTAAGGATGACGGTTGCAAACTGAATATCTGCGATCTGCGCGGCGGGCTCAGCAGAAACACGCTGGTAGGTTTCTCCAGGTTGATAGTTCACAGCTGAGACCGTTGCAACCAAAATGTTGCGAGGATATAGCTCATCAAGCCCCGACGCGAGAAGCCGATCGCCAGGTTTGAGATCGGCGCTTGGAAGCGCAAAGCGTACATCAAGCGTTCCATCGCCGGTTCCAGCGACGACAAAGCGTTCACCGGTACGCTCGCTTGCAACAGCAATTTGTTGCCTGTGGTCTGTAAGTAGAGTTACTTCGGATAAATGGGCCACTGTTCTGGACACCTGGCCAAGCACCCCGAAGGCGCCGATGACGGGCATACCGACCTCGATTCCATCACGTTCGCCAACATTGATGCGGATACGGTTGGTAAACGGATCGGAAACTCGGCCGATGACTTCTCCGGTAACGATGCGGCTTGAAGTCCTTGGAACAGCGGACACTAGGCGGCGCAAGCGCGCATTCTCGAGCTCCATTTCGCCATAACGCGCAGCGCGTAGCTGCAGCAGCTGATTTTCTTCTGTCAGCCTGGTATTTTCGTCCGCTAGACGCTTTTTGCTGGTGAAGTATCCTTCGCCTGAGCGCATAAGTTCTGCGGGCAGGCCAATGAAGTCTACGATCGGCGTTGTGAAGCTCACTACGGTGCTGCGAAAACCGTCGAGCGCACGAAATCGGCCATCGACAAGAATCGCGACGAGCGATAGCAGCAGGAAGAAAAGAAATCGCGCGCGCGCCGATACGCCAAGACGGAAAAGCGGCGGAGGCCCGTATTCCATAGACGAACGCCAAGATCAGCCCACGGCGAAAGCCGTGCGCAACTTGTCCATGTTCTCAAGAGCGATGCCGCATCCCTTCACAACGCAGTTAAGGGGTTCTTCGGCAACGTGTACTGGCAGACCTGTTTCTTCTTTGAGAAGCTGATCGATGTCACGAAGAAGCGCGCCGCCGCCTGTGAGCATGAGACCATGCTCAGCGATGTCAGCGCCGAGTTCCGGCGGTGTTTTTTCAAGCGCATTCTTTACGGCGACGACAATTTGATTGAGCGGCTCTGCCAGTGCTTCAAGCACCTCATTCGAATGAACGGTGAAAGTGCGAGGAACACCTTCGGCAATATTGCGGCCCTTGACTTCGAGCTCCATCACTTCCGATCCGGGGAATGCGGAACCGATCTGTTTTTTAATGTATTCAGCCGTCGGCTCACCGATCAGCATGCCGAAGTTGCGCCGAATGTAGTTGATGATAGCTTGGTCGAATTTGTCGCCGCCGACACGGATGGAGCCGGCATAAACCATGCCGCCGAGAGAAATGAGACCAACTTCAGTCGTGCCGCCGCCGATGTCGATGACAAGCGAGCCAGCTGCTTCATTGACTGGAAGGCCTGCACCGATTGCAGCAGCCATCGGCTCTTCAATCAGAAAGACTTCTGAAGCGCCGGCCGCTAGAGCGCTTTCTTTAATTGCACGGCGTTCGACCTGCGTTGAGCCACAAGGCACGCAGATGATGATACGTGGACTCGGCGCAAAGAGACGCGAAGGATGCACCATGCGAATGAACTGCTTGAGCATCTGTTCGGTCACGGTGAAGTCTGCGATGACGCCGTCTTTCATCGGACGAATTGCACTAATGTTGCCGGGGACTCGGCCAAGCATCTGCTTGGCCGCTTTGCCTACGGCATGAATCGTCATTTTGCCGTTCGGCCCGCCTTCTTGCCGGATGGCGACAACGCTTGGCTCGTTAAGCACGATACCCTTGCCGCGCATGTAAATGAGCGTATTGGCCGTGCCCAGGTCTATGGCCAAATCGTTCGAGAAATAGTTCCGGAAGAATCCAAACATAGCTTTAGCAAAAATCCGAAGGCGGACACATGTCGGAAGAACGGTCCCAAAAGGAGTGGATCGTCTCCCATAGTAGTAAACAGGCCCGTCGACGAGCCGGCATCAAGAATTTGTCAATGATAAACTAACTGACCGTTTGGCGCGGTCGGGAGGGCTCTTTGGGACCCGGCTTCTGTATTGGATTGTTACAGATTTTTCAGGGGCTTCCGTCGCGCTTTAGCCTCCATCAATTCCTTGTGCGAGAAGAGTCAGCATGTCCTTAAGCGAGGGCGACATCCGCCGCATCGCCGATCTCGGCCGCATTGATATTTCCGACAGTCAGATTCCGGTGATTCAAGGCGAAATCAACGATATTTTTCAGATGATCGAGCAGATCCGCTCAGTCAATACAGACGGCGTGGAGCCGATGCCCAATCCTCACGATGGCGTTGAAAGGCTTCGGGAAGACTGCGTCACGGAGCATGAAAACCGCGAAGAAAACATGAAAAATGCTCCTGAAAAGGCAGACGGCTACTTCCTAGTGCCGCAGGTTATTGAGTAACTCCACAGACGGAAAGCTGTAAATGTCAGAGACAAGTTTCATTTCTGTAGCCGAGCTCTCGCGCCAGCTGCATGCGAAGGAAGTGTCTGCGGTCGAACTTGCTGAGCACTATCTTTCGCGCATTGAAGCCTACAAGAACCTCAATGCATTTCTAGACGTCCGTCCTGAGGCAACGCTTGCTCAGGCTAGAGAGGCGGATCGCCGCCTGGCCGACGGTACGGCTGGCCCGCTGACAGGCATTCCTATTGCACATAAAGACATCTTTGTAACGAAGGAATGGGCAAGCACTGCGGCTAGCCGCATGCTTGAAGGCTATATGAGCCCCTTCGATGCAACGGTCGTCCGTCAGCTGAAGGATGCAGGCATGGTCTGCCTCGGCAAGCTCAACTGCGACGAATTTGCCATGGGGTCTGGCAATGAGAATTCAGCCTTTGGCAAGGTCTACAACCCTTGGGATCCCAAGGCGGTTCCTGGGGGATCATCCGGTGGTTCAGCCGCAGCTGTTGCGGCGGCGCTCTGCCCCATTGCGACGGGAACTGATACGGGCGGTTCGATTCGAGAGCCTGCTGCTTTCACCGGCGTGACGGGCATCAAGCCTACTTATGGGCGTCCTTCCCGTCTAGGCATGATTGCTTTTGCTTCATCGCTTGATACTGCTGGTTTGCTAGGCCAATCAGCTGCTGACTGCGCCATGGTGCTCGGCTCGATGGTCGGCCACGACCCGCTTGACTCAACAAGCGTTGACATGCCGGCTGAGGATTTCACGCGCGACCTGGGCAAGAGTGTAAAAGGCCTGAAAATCGGTGTGCCCCGTGCTTGGATGGGTGAAGGGCTAGATCCAGAGGTGCTGGCTGCGATTGACCGCATGCTGGATGCCTATAAGGCTATGGGCTGCGAAGTAGTGGATATTGATCTGCCAACGGCTCGTCTCGGCGTGCCGGTCTACTACGTGGTGGCTTGCGCTGAAGCAAGCTCGAATTTGTCGCGATACGACGGTGTTCGCTATGGCCATCGCGCTGCTGAGTACACCGACATCGTCGACATGATGAAGAAGAGCCGTGATGAAGGCTTTGGGCCAGAACCCAAGCGTCGCATCATGATTGGTACTTATGTGCTCTCGCACGGCTACTACGACGCCTACTACCTCAAGGCTCAACGCGTTCGTCGCCTTATTGCCAACGAATTTCATGAGACCTTCAAGCGCGTCGATGCCATTGCGTGTCCAGTCACGACCAGTACGGCCTATGATTTTGGCGCTAACTCAACGCCTGTTGCTGCCTATCTGAGTGACCTTTATACAGTTCCTGCTTCGCTTGCTGGACTGCCTGGCGTATCCATGCCTTGCGGCATGCACTCCAACGGACGTCCTATCGGCGTGCAGCTTTTGGGAGAGCACTTTACGGAAGCTCGTCTTCTTGGTTTGGCTGATGCTTGGCAACGTGCTACGGACTGGCATCTGCGCCATCCTGCCGGCTACTGATCGATGCTCAAGATTTGATAGGAAAAACCAGTCATGGAATGGGAAGTTGTTATCGGTCTTGAGACCCACGTTCAGCTCTCAACCCGCTCGAAAATTTTCTCGGGTGCAGCCTGCCACTTCGGCGATTCGCCCAATGTCAACGCTTGCTATGTGGACTTGGCGTTGCCTGGCGCACTGCCGGTGCTTAATCGTGGAGCTGTTGAAAAGGCAATCCGCTTTGGCTTAGCAATCAATGCGCAAGTTGCTAATCGTTCTGTCTTCGACCGCAAGAATTACTTTTATCCAGATCTCCCGAAGGGCTACCAAATCAGCCAATTTGAGCTGCCGGTTGTTGTCGGCGGTGAGGTCACCTTTGCCGTTCAGCCGAAGAAAGGCGATCCGTATGTGAAGACGATTCACTTGACGCGTGCTCACCTTGAAGAAGATGCCGGCAAGTCTGTGCACGGCATCATGCATGGTCATTCCGGCATTGACCTTAACCGCGCAGGAACCCCGTTGCTTGAAATTGTGACGGAGCCAGAACTGCGCTCTGCTGAAGAAGCGGTTGGCTATGCTCGGGCGCTTCATGCTCTCGTCGTTTGGCTTGGCATTTCAAACGGCAATATGCAGGAAGGTAACTTTCGCTGCGATGCGAATGTATCTGTGCGCCCCAAAGGACAGGAAGCTTTTGGTACACGCTGCGAAATCAAGAACCTCAACTCCTTCCGTTTCCTGGAAGAAGCGATTGAATATGAAAAGCAGCGTCAGATTGAGCTTATTGAGGACGGCGGCAAGGTTGTTCAGGCGACGCGTCTATATGACCCAGACAAGGGCGAGACGCGCCTGATGCGCACGAAGGAAGACTCGATGGACTACCGCTACTTCCCGGATCCTGATCTTCTGCCTTTGGAGATCAGTGATGCCTGGATTCAGGAAGTCAAAGCCGGGATGCCGGAGCTTCCAGAGCAGATGCGTCAGCGTTTGATTCGTGATTACGGTTTGCCTGAATATGATGCAGCTGTCATCACGGCTAGTCGAGATGTAGCAGATTATTATTTGGCGCTTGCCGCGCTTGTCAGCGATAAAAAGATCGCAGCTAACTGGGTGATGGGCGAAATGGCAGCTTCGCTTAAGCAGACGGAAGGCGCGACGTATGCCACAGCGCCTGTGACGCCTGCTATGTTGGCATCGATTCTCAAGCGTCTTGCTGACGGAACGATTTCCAACAAGGGTGCCAAGACCGTGTTCCAGGCAATGTGGAACGGAGAAGGCTCTGACTGCGATCAGTTGATTGAAGCCAAGGGGCTCAAGCAAATTTCGGATTCCGGTGCACTGGAGGCTATCGTTGATGAAGTAATCGCGAAAAACCAAAAGTCCGTCGATGAATTCCGGGCAGGCAAGGAAAAGGCGCTTAATGCTCTCGTTGGCCAATGCATGAAGGCAACGAAGGGCAAAGCCAATCCTGGCCAGCTCAACGCATTGTTGCGCAAGAAGCTTGCGGGTTGATGCTCTGCGCTCTTGAAGCGATGACAATGAAAAGCCTGGCTGAACCAAGAGGTTTCAGCCAGGCTTTTTTGTGACTCAGATCAGTCAGACAGATTGAGTCTGTCAGGCCCCGTATTTAGCGCGATATGCTGCGACGGCAGGACGGAAGGCAGCAACTGCCTTTGCTTTTTCAGAGGGGCCGTCCATGAAGGCGAGAAGATCGTTGAGATTAATGATGGAAACAACCGGGATGCCTAGGTGCGCTTCAACATCCTGCACAGCTGAGGTTTCAGTCATTTCGACGGCATTGCCGCCACGCTCCATACGGTCGACGGCGATCAGCACGCCAGATGGTTTGGCGCCGGCATTTTCAATGATCTTTACGGATTCACGCACAGATGTACCTGCAGAAATCACATCGTCAACAATGACGATATGGCCCTTCAGCGGTGCGCCGACGATCGTACCGCCTTCTCCGTGATCTTTGGCTTCTTTACGGTTGAAGGCCCAAGGGACATCACATCCAAGGCGCGCCAGATTCATTGCAACGCTGGCCGCGAGAGGGATGCCTTTGTAGGCAGGTCCAAAGATCATATCGAATTCAATTCGGCCGGCATCGCGTGCCGCAAGAAGAGCTTGTGCATAAAAGGCGCCGAGCTTGTCGAGCAGCGAACCTGTATTGAAGAGGCCGGCATTAAAAAAGTATGGGGAAAGGCGGCCGGCTTTCGTCTTGAATTCGCCGAAGCGGAGTACATCGGCTTCAAGCGCGAATTCGATGAACTGCTGCTGATGAGTCTGCATGACTGTCGATACCTAAAGCTTGGTAGAGGCTAGAATCCGGGGGGCAATGTGCCGCCCGATAAATTGCCGCGCATTATAAAACGGGCGCTTGTCCGGCCCGGCCGCCTGAGCCTGCAACCTTAAAAATGAGGATCCCGCCGATGCTTCGCATCATGACCTTCAATGCCAACGGCATCCGTTCTGCTGCTGATAAAGGTTTTTTCGACTGGTTCGGCACAATGAATGTAGACATTCTTTGCATGCAGGAGCTCAAGGCGCAATTCAGCGACATTCCGCCAGAGCTACGTGCACTTCCGGGCTACGAGGCGCACTTCCATTGTGCACAGACGAAGCGGGGCTACTCAGGCTGCGGCTTTTGGAGTCGCATAGCTCCTCAATCAGTCTCCTTAGGCTTCGGAGATCGGGAGTTCGATGCTGAAGGACGATGTGTTGAGGCGGACTTTGGAAAGATAGTCGTTATTTCCGCTTATTTCCCGTCCGGTACATCAGGCGATGAGCGGCAGCAGGCTAAATATCGTTTCCTTGATCGTTTTTTGGAGCATCTGAATGCGATCAAAGCGACCGGCAAAGAAATTGTGCTTTGCGGGGATTTCAATATCGCGCATAAGGAAATTGACATCAAAAATTGGCGTGGCAATCTCAAGCACAGTGGCTTCCTGCCGGAGGAGCGGCAGTGGATGACGGATCTTTTTGAGAAGCAAGGTTTTGTTGATGTTTTCCGTCAGCTCGATCCCCGTCCGGAGCGCTACACCTGGTGGAGTCAGAGAGGTCAGGCCAGAGCAAAAAATGTAGGTTGGCGCATAGATTATGAGGTGGCAACTTCTGGCGTAGCCAAACTGGCCGTTGCGGCAGATATCAAGCCGCAGCCTAAATGGTCAGACCATGCTCCGCTTTGGATCGACTATTGTCTTTCGCTTTAAGTAGCGAGCGTTCCACTGTTCACTTAGAGGAGGCGGCGCATCTGCCGTTTGCAGACTTGCAGAAGGTGCCTTGCGTCGGTACTGAATGAATCTTTCTGACATGCTTTTCAGCCAGGGATTTGGTACGCGCTTTGATTGTCGGAACATCGTTGAAGCGGGAGCCATATCTATCGACGGCGTTGTTCACGACAATCCCGATGAAGACATTGATGTTGCCGGCTTGATCTTTCGGTATCGTGGCGAAAACTGGCCGTATTGCGAGAAGGCCATCATTGCTCTCAATAAACCTGCTGGCTATGAATGTTCGATGAAGCCTTCAGCATATCCGTCGGTCATGAATCTGTTGCCGGGGCAGCTAAGGCGCCGCGGTGTGCAACCTGTCGGCCGGCTGGACGTGGATACAACAGGACTGCTAATTCTGACGGACGATGGTGCGCTGCAGCATCGTCTTATCCACCCGAAGCGTCATGTCACCAAGGTTTATGACGTGACGCTCAAGCATCCCATGTCGGCGAACTTCTGTCAGCAACTTCTTGCTGGCGTGGTGCTTGATGATGATCCGAAGCCCGTGGCAGCGCAGGCGGCGCAGGCAGTCAGTCCGACGCATTTGCGTTTGACTCTTACGCAAGGCAAGTACCATCAAGTGAAGCGCATGGTTGCAGCTTGCAGCAACCGTGTGACGGCGTTGCATCGATCGGAGTTTGGCGCTTATGTGTTGCCGGCAGATTTGGCTCCAGGCTGTTGGTGTTGGCTGTCTGGCCCTGAAGCGGTGCTTGGCGGAGCGAGGACTGCATGATGGCAAAGAATGCCGAAGTCAGATGCAGCGTCTGGCGCGTCTATCTTGAGCCGGCTTCTCTGCGGATGCTTTTTTTTGGCTTCGGCGCCGGACTGCCGCTACTGCTTGTGCTCGGTACGCTTGGCTTTTGGCTGAAGGAAGCAGGCGTTGAGCTTCGTACCATTGGTTTTCTGTCTTGGATAGGGTTGATCTACGGTTTCAAGTGGACTTGGGCGCCGTTAGTCGATCGCATGCCTATTCCGTGGCTTACAAGAGTGCTGGGGCGACGGCGAGCATGGCTGCTAGCTGCGCAATGCCTCCTTGTCTGCGGCATCGCCGGCATGGCTTTCAGCGATCCTGCACAGCATTTGGAGAGAACGGCTTTTTTTGCGGTATTGACGGCGTTTGCTAGTGCAACGCAAGACATTGCACTCGATGCCTATCGTATTGAGTCTGTTAGTGAAGAGCGGCAGGCTGCATTGGCGGCCATGTACCAGACTGGCTATAGGTTGGGAATGATTTGGGCAGGCGCAGGAGCTTTGGCTCTTGCGGCATGGGCTGCACATGATGAGGCAGGGTATCTGCAGAGCGCCTGGCAGATGAGTTATCTCGTCATGGCTGCTTCGGTTGCAGTAGGCCTTCTGTCGACGCTTTTGGCGCCCGAGGCTAAAAATTCGACTGTGCGGACAGCGTTGCAGCCAGATGCGCTGAAGCAGACCTTTTGGACCCGCTTAGCAGCAAGTTTGATAGCTCCTGTTGCTGATTTCTTCCGTCGCTATGGGCGAAGTGCTCTGCTTGTTCTGCTTCTGATAGCCACATATCGAATCTCTGACGTCGTTATGGGCGTTATGGCCAACCCGTTTTACCAGGAAGTAGGCTTTTCTAAAGCGCAAGTCGCAGCAGTCTCTAAAGTTTTTGGGGTTCTCATGACGCTGGCTGGGGCCTTCCTCGGCGGTGTTGCCGTGATGAAATTTGGCGTTCTGAGAACTTTGATGGCGGGTGCCGTACTTTCAAGCGCGACCAATCTGCTCTTTTCTGTACTGGCAGAGATCGGTCCCGATGTGATGTTTCTGATGGCGGCTGTATCAGCAGACAATTTGGCTGCCGGTCTCTCTAGTGCAGCTTTTCTTGCTTATATGTCCGGGTTGACCTCTCGCGGCTATTCGGCGACGCAGTATGCGCTCTTCAGCTCTCTCATGTTGCTGCTTCCGAAATTTTTCGCCGGCTTTTCTGGGCTCCTCGTTGAAGCTGTCGGTTTCTCGGGCTTTTTCGTTTTAACGGCCGCTGCCGGCGTGCCGGTATTCCTACTCGTCTGGCTCGTCAGGCGCTATGTCGGGGAAGTGCAGCATTCGGCTTAAATATTCCTAGCCGGCAGGCGGACGCCGCCGCTTGAGTTCGCCTTTACGATGCCGTGGATTTTCTGATTCCTGACGATTCTGCGATTTCGGACTGAAGCCTCGTGTGGCGGCTGCAATTTCTGCACAGCTTTCGGCGATGTCTTCTAGCGCTTCGTCAACATCATCGACGGGTGTTTCTTCCTCGAGCTCCTCTACGATTTCGTCCATGTCGCCGAGAAGGGGGGGCGGCAGATAGCGCAGAATGCCGATGAGTGCGCTCTCAATCAGCGGATCTCCGGAGTCTTTCAAGCCGGGGAAAAGATTCATGGCTTCCAGAAAGCCGGCGGCAAAAGGGGCAACCGGGGCAAGACTACCGCGAGATAGAGGTTCATCACCTTCAAAGATGATGGGATCGAGCGGGCGGCATGCAGCGAGGTCTGCTTCAATGCTTCGGCTGCGGCGGAAGACGAGATCTTCAAGCCGGCGTTGTGAAGTCGGATCGGACAATCCGGCATCCGGTCGTGCGTCGCCGTCGAAGACGTAGGGCATCCAGCGGCTGGGTGGTACGCCTTGAGGAAGCAGTGCTAGCGCAGCTAGATAGCCGTCTAAGCGATCAGCCTCCATGGGTTCAAAGGGCTCTGGAATGGCTGCAAGGAGTTCGCTGAGCTCGACGAATTCGTTAGGGCTGAGCGGGAGGTCATAGGGAGAGCTGTTTCTGAGATGTGCCATGAAATTCTGAAGGAAGAAGTTGGTTGAATGCCTGTCAATTCTGAGAAGTCAGTAGGTCTTTTTGCGCATCGGCATTTGGCTGTTGTGCAAGGAGGGTTTGCTGTGCGCGAGCTTCCCGAATAGAGGCCTGGAGAATTTCATCTGCCTGCTTGACGGCATGGCGGACGCTTGTAGCTGTTTTGCGGCGCAGGAGGCTGGTTGCAAAGCTATGAGCTTCTTTTGCGCTTGTTGCAAGGATGCGCTCTTTGACAGAGGGAATGTGTGAAGCATCCATGGAAAGCGTTCGACAGCCGAGACCAATGAAGAACGGCGTCAGGTCTGAACGGCCAGCCATTTCGCCGCAGACGGAAATTTCTTTGCCAGCGGCCAGAATGCGTCGGATCGACATGGCAATGAAGCGAAGTACTGCCGGATGAAGCTCTTCGTAGTACGAGGAGACGGCAGGATTCGTGCGGTCTACGGCAAGAGTGTACTGTACGAGATCGTTAGTCCCAAGAGAAAAGAAGTCAAGCGTTGGGATAAGTTCTGGAAGCATCGCAACGGCTGCCGGCGTTTCGATCATGCCTCCAATTTTGATGTCATCAGCATAGCGGATGCCCTGTGCATCTAATTCTGTGCGCGTTTTTTCAATGCATGCCTTGGCGTGTAGAACATCAGCTGTTGACGTGATCATTGGGAGAAGGATGCGTACAGCGCCTCCTGCTCCAGCTCGCAGGATGGCACGCAGCTGCGTGCGAAAAAGTTGCGGAAAGGCAAAGGAAAAGCGCAGCGCTCGCAGGCCGAGCGCGGGATTAGCCTCTTCGGACAGGTCTGCCGTGAGGAGCGCCATCGATTCTTTGGAGAGAAGCTTGTCGCCGCCTAAGTCGGCAGTGCGGATGGTGACGGGGCGTTCTTTCATGCCGCGAACGACTTTCCGATAAGCGGCAGCTTGCTCTTCTTCACTCGGCAGATCCGGCCTATTGAGAAAGAGAAATTCTGTGCGGAAAAGACCAATACCGTCTGCGCCGGCTCTTTTGGCGTCGGCTATGTCATCTGGCAAGGCGATGTTGGCAAGGAGCCGCACAGATTCACTGTCAAGCGTGATAGCGCGCGCCGCTTTGAGCTTGACAAGCTCACGACGACGAGCGCGGTTTTCCCGCATGCGCTGTCGGGCGACTTTCTTCTCGTCGGCATCTGGCAGTAGCTGAATTTGGCCATGATCTGCGTCAACGAGAATTTCGTCGCCCGTATGAATGCGCTCAAGCAGATCCTGGACGCCAACGAGCGTAGGAATTTCGAAGCTATGCGCCAAAATGGCGGCATGGCTGGTGACGCTGCCATCGGCCATGACAATGCCGACGATGTCGAGATCGTCACGTTCCCGGAGCTGCAGCATGTCTGCTGGATCAAGGCTTTCGGCGACGAGTACGACCTGATCGTCAACAGCATCGGCGGACAGCAAACTTTTAGCTGAGCGCCGGCCGGCCAGCACGCGTTGAATTCTCTGGAATACCCAAGCGATGTCGTCGACTCGCTCCCGCAGGTAGTCGTCTTCTATCTGATCAAACTCTCGGCGGATGTTTTCTAGGCGTAGCGACAGTGCCCATTCTGCATTAACAAGGCTCTCTCGAATAATGGTTGCGGTTTCTGAAATGAGTGTCGGATCTGAAATAATCATCCGATGCACGTCTAGAAATGCCGCTGCTTCGCCTAATGTTTCATCCTCTAGTTCGTCGGAGAGTTCAGCCAGTTCTTTGCCGACTGTCTGTGCGGCCATGCGCAGGCGTTGGATTTCGCCTCTTACGCTTGGTGCTTCAATGGGAAATTGAGGAATTTCAAGATCGCTTGACGAGAAGAAAAGCGCCGTGCCGCAAGCCATGCCCGGGAAAACGGGCAGTCCTTTGAGACGCTTCGTGTCTGCTGATTCGGGCGGCGTAGCCTGCGCTTCGTTGGTCGCTTTGACAGCATCCGCTACGCGATTCTCTCCGTTGTCTGCCATGAGTCGCTCCTTGCAGGGTCAGCTGTTCTGCGATGAGGGATGAGGTTGCTATTCAGCCTCGCCGAAACGGTTCTCAAAGAGTTCGGCAATGCGTTCAGCTGCTGCGATTTCATCAGGGCCGTCAGTTTCGATAATGAGTTCGGTGCCGCACGGTAGCGCCATAGTCATGAGGCCAAGGATGGACTTGGCATCTACCGTGCGCTTGCCGTTTGTGAGCATGATGGAGGAGCGGAAGAGATTGGCGGTTTTTGCAAGCAGTGCAGACGGCCGGGCATGCAGGCCGAGCTTATTGCGGATGACGACGTGCTTTTCAAGCATTTTTGCTGTGGTGCGCGCTATTCGCGGCCGATCGAAGAAGAGATGCCGGCGTGTGCAGCGCCTTCAGCAATGGCCAAGATCTGATTGACCGATGCATCGGGTGGAGCAGAGAGCGCCGCCACGATAGCTGGTAAATTCACGCCGGAGATGATTCGGACCCTGGGATCATCAAGGAAGGACATAGCAATGTTGGATGGCGTCGCGCCAAGGAGATCCGTGAAGATCAGAATGCCGCGGCACTCATTCAAGCCTTCGATTAGTCTTTCGGCTTGTGCGATGCCATCTTTGACGTCAAGATTGGCAGGCACGTCATAGCATGCAATGCGTTCGCAGGCTGCGTCGCCAGCTGTGCTGTAAATATGCTTTGCGCAACTTTTTAGTGCGGATGCAAGCGGTTCGTGAGCGATGATGCAGATGCCGATCGACACGGAAAAATCTCCAGAAAAGAGTGTTTGCAGTTTAGCATTCAGGAAGGTGCTGTCTGATGTCGCTGCGAATTTGTTGTTTTTAACGGCTAGAAAATCATCGCTTTCATAGGAGGACCAAAAGAAATGCCTCTCATTCAATTTCGCTGCCTCTCTACGGGGCCTTTCCTGATGTTCGAAGAGACGGCGAAGGATATTTTTAAAATTCTCGGCGAGCGTTTTGTTGAGCGCGGCGCTTGGGCGCCGGAGTTCCTGCCAGATCTTCTGGAGAAATTGGAAACGGCGAAGGCGCATGACAAGCAGGAAGCAGCCCAGCGGCGAGATTTGATTGACAAGGCACTCCGAGGTTGTAGCTATAACGAGGAGGAACGCGAGAAAGAGAAAGCGTTGCTGGAAGCTAAAGCTGCAGAAGAGGCTCGCGTCAATCTCTATCAACGAGTTGTTCCGTTAGAGGACATGATGCGGCGTGCAATCAAGCACGGGAAAGGCATTATGTGGGAGCCGCTATAGCAAGCTAGCCGGTTCAGAGCGAGGTCGGCAGATGCTATGTCGAATTTTGTAGTGGCGTTTTCGCGCTGCACGCGATGTGTTCTGATGCAGACTGCATGCCTACGGCTTGCTTGTGCTACCAAGTCTTCCAGAAGGATCGAGTAAACAAAATGAAGACAGTGAAAAGCTCCAGGCGTCCTATCAGCATGAAAAATGAAAGAATGGAAAGTTGTAAGTCGCTGAGATTGGCATAGGTGCCTACTGGGCCGACGGCGCCGAGACCAGGACCCAAATTGGTGATGCTCGCAATGGTGGCGGAAAAGCCTTCGAGCGGAGGCATGCCGGTAGCAATCATCACAAATGTCCCAGCAAAGCTAGAAAACATCCAAAGGATGGCATAAGCCATAACAGCTGAGGCGAGCTCGTTGTTTACGGGTTGACGACCGACGGTGATGGGAAGTACGGCGTTGGGATAAAGCAGGTGGCGGAATTCACGCAGGGTCTGCTTCACAAGGATGATGAGTCGGATCATTTTGATGCCGCCGCCAGTGGATCCGGCACAGGAAGCAAAGGCTGCTGAAAAGAGCAGAAGGAATGGAATGCCGTAAGGCCAGAGAGAATAATCGACGGTGGTATATCCAGTGGTTGAAGCGGATGCGACGACAGCAAATGCAACATCTAGAAAGGCAGCCGACGGATTTTTGTAGACGCCAAGGTGGAGCAGTGCCAGTGTAATCGCCGCTATCATCGCAACGAGCGTTAGTAGCCAGGCTCGTGTTTCTGGATCTCGCAGATAGAAAATTGGATTGCGGTGGCGCCAAACGACAAAGTGCAGCGAGAAGTTGCAACCGCAGATCACCATAAAGATGATGGCAACGGTTTGGATGGGGGCGCTATTGAAGTAAGCGAAATTAGCGTCATGAGGAGCAATGCCAGAGAGGCTGACAGTCGTCATCATGAGCATGACAGCATCTTCCCAGTGCATGCCGGCTAGGTGGTAGGCAATCGTGCAGACGACGGATATTCCAAAATAAATGATGTAAAGCGCTCGCGCTGTTTCTGCAATTCTTGGCGTGAGCTTCGTTTCCTTAAGAGGACCACTGAGCTCGGCTTTGATGATTTGTGCGCCTCCGACGCCCAGCAGTGGCAGGACAGCGACAGACAACACGATAAGTCCCATCCCGCCAAGCCATGAGAGAAAGCAGCGCCAGCCATTGAGGGAAAGCGGCAATGCATCTAGTCCTGCGATGACGGTGGAGCCTGTCGTTGTGAGGCATGACATCATCTCGAAGTAGCATCTCGTGAAGCCATATTCCGGTAAATGCAAGTAAAGCGGAATGGCCGAAAAAACTGGGACGAGCGTCCAAGTAAGCGTGACGAGCAGAAAGCCGTGATGTACGGAAAGCTCTCGGCGGAAGGGGCGGAAGCCTAGAGTGAGCACAAGGCCGCACAGCTCCGCCGCGCCAATGGCTTTGGTGAAGGCATCGAACATCCCATCTGCCTGAGTCCAGCTCGTAGCCAAAGGCACAAACATGGCTGCGCCGAACCACATGAGCGTTGGCCCAAGCACATGGAGAACAGGAAAAAGAATGAAGCGCAGCGTATGAAGCATAATGATCTGCGCGTCAGAAAAAACCTACATCTACAGCGAAGAGCCGTTCGATTTTAGGAATGAGTCGTCTGTTGGGAATAAACAAAATCAGGTGATCTTCGGGTTCAATTTCTTGTACCTCGTCAAGCATGAGCACCTGAGATTCTGCACCCTCATGTAAACGAATGACGGCGGCAACACGGCAACCATCGGGTAGCATGAGCTTGTCGGCAGGGCGTCCGATGACGCGCGAGGTCTTCTTGGTGCCATGAGCGACGATTTCAAGCGCTTCGGCGATGCCGTGACGTAGCGTATAAGAAGCGGTGACATCTCCGCGACGCACATAGCGCACGAGTTCATCAAGGGCGGCACGCGTCTGCGAGACAGTGACATCGATCTTTGAACCCTCTATCAAGTCGCCATATATGCGTCGGTTGACGAGGGCGATAGTTCGCTCTGCTCCAAGTCGTTTAGCCAGCATTGCTGAGAGGATGTTGTTTTCATCATCATCAGAAAGCGAAATGAAGAGATCGCAATTTTCGACGCCAGCGCCAAGAAGAGTGTCTTCGTCGTCAAAGTCACCTGATAGCACGACAGCGCGCCCATTGAGATCCAGTGCAAGCTTTTCGGCCTTTTGAGCATCAGATTCGATGATGCGAATGTTTTCCGGAGGAGAGACGGAAAGCGTCTTGCCATCGAGCAGAATATCGACGAGACCTGCTGCCATTTCAGGACTGCCGGCGATGATGAGATTGCGCACTAAGCCGGCGCGGCGTCGGAATTGTGTTGTAGCGAGTCGGGCGTGATGAGGGTCGCAGAGCACAAGTACTTCATCACCGCCTTCGATCAGAGTTCGTTTGCTGATCTCAAGGCTTCGTCCACCTCGGAAGATGGCCATGATTCTGGCGCGCGCATAGGGGATGTGTGCCTGTAGCTCAGATACGGGACCGCCGACCATAGGACTGCCGGGTTCTGCCGATACAGCAATCAGAGTTGCTGCGCCATCGCCGAAGTCCTGCACCTGTAGAGCTTCAGGAATATCGATCAGCATCGCGAGATAGTTCGTAAGAGCCAATTCAGGCCAAATAACTGTTGTCGCGCAGAATCCTTTTTCCTTGAGTATGCGAGGATAACTTCGCAGGTCGCTATTTCTCACACGTGCAATTCGCGTGGGAATGTTGAAGATTTTTGCGGCGAGTAGACAGACGGCTAGATTGGTTTCATCACTAGCCGTCACAGCAATGAGCATGTCGGTGTCGTCGGCTCCTCCTTCCTTTAGCATGGCGGGGCTGAGGGCATCGCCGACGATACCTCGGAGGTCATATCGAGACTGCAGCCAACTGATGTTGCTGGGAGAAAGGTCGATGACCGTAATGTCGTTGGCTTCAGAGACAAGGCTTTCAGCAACTGCAGAGCCGATTCGACCGGCGCCGATGATGAGAATCTTCATAACGGTTTATGTGGGATTCTCAAGCATTATTGATTGTGCTGAGAGTTGTCATGAGAATCTACCGGCGAAGTAATGCGAATCGTCGGAGCAGGCGGTTCATCGCTCGGCGTCCATTTATCAATGCTTTCGCCGCTTTTCTTGGGCGGATCCTTGATAAAGCGGCTGAAGTCGTTTGCGCAACCTTCCCTAGCAGCTTGTCGGAAAGCTTCCAGGTCAAGGCCGAGCGAGCGGACTTTGCGGTACAAGTGAGTCCGCTCCATTTCTGAGTGCCGCGACAAACCTGCTACTGAAAGGTTTTCAAATCTCAGCACTGTCAGGAAATAAGCCCGTTCGAAGTCGAGTAGCGCTTCGCGGAAGGGCTTGTTGAAGTCAAGGCGTAGCTGAAGGTCTGGAATTTCGTAGACTGGCAGCTTCGGCGGAGGCAGTCCAAGCCGTTCGCGTTCGGCTGGCGAAAGGCTGTCCCGCTTGTGTGCGGGCACGGCTGATGAAGAGACATTGGTAAGAAGATTGCTCCACTTCACCTGGGCGCTTCGAATGGTGTCAAGTAACTTACGCAGCGATATGGGTTTCTCCAAGAAAGCCATAGCTCCCGTTTCAACTGCTTGCCTGGCCTGTTCGATGGCCGCATGACCTGACATCATGATGACAGGGAAGGCCAGTTGGCCGCGCTTCTTCCACTCCTGCAACAATTGCAGGCCATCCATGCCTGGCATCCAAATATCGAGAAGCACGCAGCTGAAGCGCCGACCGGCGCTTACTAGCGTTAGCGCCTCGGAGGCGTCGGCTGCCGTTGTCACCCAATAGCCGGCGTCGCGAAGAATTTCCGAGAGGACGTTCCGAATGCCGGGCTCATCGTCCACTACCAAGATTTCTGGCTGTGTCATAAGTTCTCAGCTTGTCGTATGGGCGGCGGGCGCTGCAGAGGCGCCGGGCGCGAGGTGCTTGAAGAGGATATCCACCTGAGCGCCGAGGATCAGAAAACCGGTTGGATCTGTGCGGTTCGAAAGATGGATCGCTGCTTGATGCTCATCCAAAATTTTCTTAACCATTGGCAGTCCAAGGCCGGTTCCGGTCGGCTTGGTCGTAATGTATGGTTCGAATGCGCGGCTGAGGATGTCTTCACTGAAGCCGGCGCCATTGTCGCTGATACGGAGCCGCACGGCGCTTGAGCCGGCAGCACCTGCGACTTTGTCTGTTTGCACCGTAATTTCTGGGCGGTCGCCCTCAGCGGCGTCAATGCTGTTAGAAATTAAATTATGCAGCACCTGTCGCAGCTGTGCGGGATCAGCTTCAATCAATGGAAGATCTGGTGAAAGCTGAAGCGTTAAAGGTGTACCCGCTTCGTCATAAAGTGCGGCGGTAGTTTTAATGAATTCATTTAGGTTGAGCGCTGCGAGTTTGGCTGCAGGAAGTTTGGCATATTCTCGAAAATCATTGACCATTTGCTTCAGTGCATCAACTTGGGTCGTGATGGTTTCGATGCAGCGCTTGAGCATGGCTCGATCTTCGGAGCTCTGTAGCTTGCTTTCCAACCTTAATTCGAGTCTTTCAGCAGTGAGACGGATGGGGGTTAGCGGGTTTTTAATTTCGTGAGCAAGCCGGCGTGCGACTTCCCCCCAGGCGGTTGCACGCTGAGCTTCCATCAGATCTGTCACGTCATCAAAGACGAGCACTATGGCAGCTTCACCTTCAGAAAGCGGCATAGATGATGCTTTGATGAAGAGCGGGATCTCCCGATCGCTCCGCTTCAGAGAATATTCGAGACCCGCAATGTTTTCCGCGCCGAGATCGAGAGAAAGCTGTACGCTTTGAAGCCGCTGCACAAGATCGGGAAGCTCTTTATCCAGTGCAGAAGCAGGTCTGCACAGCCTATCGCCGAGAATGGTTCGGGCGCTGGCATTGGCCGAAATTGTTTGAAAGCGTCGGTTCAGTACTAGTACGCCGGAAGAAATGCTACCCAAAATGCGTTCGAGATAGGCCTGCGCTTGTTCTGCTTTTCGGCGCTGCTCTTCAATGCCGCGACGTGATTCTGCAACCTCGCGAATCATTGTATTGAAAGACTGCGTGAGCACATTGATTTCACCGTTGCCAGTGAACTCTCGAATAGGCTGGAAGTTGCCGTCGGCTACTCGACGCGTACCTTGTTCCAGTTGCATTACTGGTTCAACCGTTTTGCGTGCGAAAGCGAGTGCGGCGGCAATGGCACCGAATGCAGAGAGTAACAGCACCAGGAAAAGCGTGTTGGTGTAGATAGTCTGCAATGAGGCGCGAGAGAGCATAAGCGTCTGATAGTCGCGATAGCCAGCGAGAAGCTCGGCTGCATTCTGCGTCGTTTCATTAGAGACAGGCTGTACAACCTGCAAATAAAGCTGTTGCTGTCCAGAAGACGGTAGCAACGCAATATCTGAGAGCTTGCTGTCGTCATTCAGGCGTTCAATGTGTGATGCAATCGAGGGGATTGGCACAATGACGCGGATAGAAAGATTGTGAGTGCCGAGAACAGGATCGGTACTTTCATCTGCTTCGCCATCAATCACGCTGTAGATGCCGGCGGTCCTTACGGTCTGCAGTTGCATGGGCGTTGGCAGATCCGGCAGCATCACATTGATCTTGGATCCGGCAGCAGCAACGGCGGTGCCGTTCCCAAGAAAAATAAGCGCCTCCATGTTGGGATGCCCTTCAAGTAGCTGCATCAAATCACTCATAAGCAACGAAGCGGGAGTGTTGGACAGCATTTCCGCCATATGCTTTGCAGCCAATTCAGTTTGTTGTTGCTGCTGAGTGAGAATGCCGCGCGTGATGGTCACGCCTGAATCCAGTGCTTTCTCAACGCGAACATCGAACCACGAATCGATTGAACGCGAAATGAAGGCGTTTGAAACGAGGTAGATCGTGAAACATGGCACGAAGGCCAGCAGCATCATGAGGAGCGCAAGCCGCGTTGTCATATGCGCGCCGTATTCATGAGAGCGGAAGCGCTGCCAGAGGCGTGCAGCCATGGCAATGACAATTGCGAAGAGCAGAACGACGATGACGCGATTGACGATTACGAGCGCTGGATACCAGCGTTCAAAATGTCGGGAGTCGGAAGCCGTGGCGGCTAGTCCGAAGATGGAAACGCCGGCAAGCGTCAGTGCAGCTAGGAAGCCGTAGCGCAGCCAGTTAGGCATTGCCTCAGTCCTCCTTATTGTTGTCAACGACTTCCGGCGGAATGACGATATGCTGCCAGCCGCTGTCTATCGTCCAGTCTTCATTCCCTTCGTTCGTCACTTGCATGGGCTTGGGAAGTTTGCTTGTATCTAGGTAGAAGCGTAGCTGCGCTTCATAGCCGTTTTGGGACGGGATGGCGTTGGTTGGTGCTACGCGCCAGCGGCGAATGCTCTTGATGAGGGGAAGGGCCTGCTCGATGGAATCAAAACCTAAAGAAAGGCCGCTGTAGGAAACGCCGTAACGGCGCGTAAGCGGGTTGAAAGCCAAGCGGATGATGAACTTAGCATCATCTGTTTCTTTATCAAACCAATACCATCGTTCTTTAACCAGCGAGAATTCATGTGCAAAATAAAGCGGAATGCCGCGGTGAAGGGCATCGAGAAGGGGTTGCGGCAAATCGAATTCGTAGTGCGCTGCGATGAAAATTCCAGGACGCTCACCCGGCTCGTCGCGCGTCATCTGTGCACTCATGAGAGTCGCTTCAGCGCCGCAGGCTGCTTGGACAAGCGCAACGGCTGCAAGCACCGCTGGAATAACCATTGCGGTGATGCGCTGAGCAACATGAGTCCGATGAGAATGCGAGGCAGGCATGTCAGGGGAGAATTCCTAAGGTGACGGCGCGAGCGCGCAGCTGTCAGGCCTTTTTTCTAAAAAGCGCATAAAAGAAGCCATCATGCACCGGGGGCTCGGCTTGCGGTTCCCAATTGTCATGCTGATTGACGCTGGAGGCCTGTGCTTCTGCTGGCGTCAGAATCATCATACCGTTCGCATTCCCGCCAATAGGTACTGGCACGGCATCAGGATGGCGTTTGAGGAAAGATTCGGCTTGTTGCGGCCCTTCTTCAGGGAAAATGGAGCAAGTACAGAAGAGGAGCGTTCCGCCGGATCGCACAACGGGCCAGAGTGCATCAAGTAGGCGCTTCTGACGGGCGGCTAAGGCGTTGATGTCTGCGGGTCGACGCGACCAAGGCACATCTGGCTGCCGGCGGACGATGCCACTGGCAGTACAAGGCGCATCGAGCAGCACGTGGTCATAGGGGATGCCGTTCCACCATAGTTTGACATCGGCAGCATCGGCGGTGTGGATATCAGCCACGAGACCAAGACGGTCAAGCGTTTCTCGGATAAGCTTCGTACGGCTGGGATCAATTTCAAGAGCCGTCATCTTGAGGTCGTGCAACTCGAGAAGATGCGCAGTCTTGCCTCCCGGTGCTGCGCAGGCATCTAGGACTCGGTCACCGTTGCCTGCCGGCAGCAGATGAGCAGCAAGCTGCGTGCCAGCATCTTGTACCGAAACAAGTCCGTCGGAAAATCCCGGGATTTCATGCACGGGCTTGGGGGATGCTAAAAGCACGGCCTCCGGTCCAATGCGCCAAGCGGTAATGCCTGCTTGGGCAAGATTGTCTAGATAAGCTTCCGGTGTAATGCGGCGGCGGTTGACGCGCAAGACCATTGGCGGATGTTTGGCAGAAAGCGAAAGAATGCGTTCTGCCGCTTCTGGGTGCGCTTGGCGCACGCGCTTAATCCACCAGTCCGGGGCGTTGAAGCGTACGTCGTCATCAGCTTCAAGCGATGGCACAAGCGTTTCGCGCTCCTTGACCGCACGTCGAAGCACGGCATTAGTCAGGCCAGCAAATCGAGCGGTTCGGCGATCTGAACGGATGGCAATCACTGCCTGATTGACGATCGTAAAGTCCGAATAAGTTTGAGCAAAAAGAAGCGATAGAGCCGTTTCAAGAATGGCGCTTACGGCAGCATTGGGTCGTTTGGACACCAAGCGGTCGACCGCAGCAGCGGCTAGCGCGCGATGCCGTGCGCACAAGTAAGCAATGGATTGCAATGCACTTCGGCCTTGGGATGGCAGTCCAGAAGAGGCTTGCGAGAGCGCATTCGGCATGGAAAAGCCTTCTTCAGCCATTAGACGGCGTACAGAAGCTGCGCGAACGATCAGTAGCGCAAGCGGGGCTTGCAGCATTCGTTCTGTTCGGTTGGCATTCACGGTAGCACCTCGCCGACGCTAAAGGGAAGGCTTTGGAGAAATGAAGACGCCGGCATGCGTGCCTTCCCCGGCTTTTGCAGCACGGTCATCTTGAGAGCGCCGTTGCCACAGGCCACCGTAAGAGCGCCTTTGGTATTAAGCACGGTGCCAGGTGCTGCGCCGTCGTTGTCTGGCAAGGCTTCTGCGGCCCAAAGTTTGACGGCCATATCGTTTTTATCGAAGTGAAGGCCTGGAAATGGGGTGAAGGCGCGCAACCGACGCTCAATCGCGTAGGCATTTTCCTGCCAGCGGATACGGCTTTCGCTTTTAAGCAGTTTCTCTGCATAGGTGACACCGTCGGTGGGCTGAGGCTCGCAGATGAGGTCATTTGGGTGCTCAAGCGTTTGGCAGAGGAGTTTGCCGCCCATTTCTGCAAGGCGCTTCGTCAGAGAGGCAGTTGTGTCGCTAGCCGATATCTGCGTTGAGACTTTCGCGATCATTGGGCCGGTGTCAAGCCCAAGCTCCATTTTCATGAGAGTAATGCCGGCTTCGGTATCACCCGCTTCAATGGCACGAGCAATGGGGGCGGCGCCGCGCCAGCGCGGCAGCAGGCTCGCATGGATGTTGATCGCGCGAATGGAGCTGTTGCGTCCGATGCCTTGAGCGCAGTCGAGAACCGGTTGAGGAAGAATGAGACCATAGGCGGCGACGACGAGCAGATCTGCTTTTTCGGCGCGTAGCCTTTCATAGATAGCTGCGCTTTCTGCAGGAGCGCGCTTCAGACTGAGGGTCGCAGGTGTCAGCACTTCAATGCCCTGCATTTGGGCAAGCGTTTTGACTGGACTTTCTGTGAGCTTCATGCCACGTCCGCTAGGTCGATCCGGCTGCGTGAGAACGAGCGAAACATTGTGCCCTGCATCAAGGAGCGCGCGAAGCGCCTCTGCGGCAAAGTCCGGTGTACCGGCGAAGATGATCTTCATAAAAAAAGAACCTCAGGAAGGCGCTTTGAAGCGCGAACGGCCTCAAACGTGTTGGGAGGGGCTTCATCTTTTAAGAGCCACCCTCCGCCGTTCGGCCAAACTGCGGCGGATGGGCCTCATTCTAGAGGTTCGGCTAATAATGCATGAAAGAAGTGCCTGCAGTAATGCGTTGAGGTGGCTGTCGGGCGTTTCTTCAAATCTGCTTTGGAGAGCTACATGATGGAATTGCCGAAGGAGATTCTTGCCAACGGCGGCTTGGCATATGCTTATCGGCGCTACGGTGATCCGCAGGCTCCGGCGATCGTGTTGCTCATGGGGCTTGGCATGTCAATGGAAGCTTGGCCCCAGGTGCTAATTTCGAGTTTGCTTGCCGAAGGGTTTCAAGTGATTACGCCCGATAACCGTGACAGCGGGGCTTCCAGCCGCTGGACAAGCTGGCAGCCCGATCGTTGCGCTGCGTTGAAAGCGATTGCGCAAACACTGTTGAGACGACCTGTTGAAGCAGAATATGCACTTGAAGATATGGCACTTGACCTGGAGCGCCTTCTGGATGCACTCGACATCCGCCGAGCGCATATTGCCGGGATGTCTATGGGCGGTATGATTGCTCAAGTGTTTGCTTTTCAGCGCCCTAATCGAGCGGCCACTCTCACCTCTATTTCTTCGGCCGTAGGGAATCCTCGAACCGGTCTAGGAAGACTGCGGGCCATTGCAGCGGTGCTCAGTCGTGCTGGCGGTTCAGATGAAGCGGACGTGCGGGCGTATTTCAAGCGGGTGCTGATAGCGCTTTCAGGGTGGAAGTACAGGCCTAGCGCGGCCGATATCGACGAAGCGGTCAAAAAGGCACCGCAGATGGCTTTAGATTCTGACGGAGCTACACGACAACTCATAGCGCTTCTTGCCAGCGGCAACCGTTCGCGTCAGGTAAGCCAAATACGAGTGCCAACCCTTGTCATTCACGGCATGGACGATCCGCTTCTGCCTTTTGCAGCAGGGGAAGAAACGGCACGTCTCATCCCGGGGGCAAAGCTCATTCCTATAGAAGGGCTCGGGCATTCCCTCCCGGCAATGCTAATGGGGCGCTATGCGTCTTGGATTGCTGCGCACTGCCATGCACATCCCGCGTGAAGGTTTGTGCTCAGCGGCTATGAGTCTCTTCTTCGAGCTTATGTTTTTCTTCACGGCGTAGCTTGCGGAGCTTTGTGCAGGCGCGATCTTTCTTAAGACGGCTCAGGTGGTCGATGAAGACGATGCCGTCTAGATGATCAATTTCATGCTGCAAGCAGATGGCGAGAAGACCTGTCGCTTCAATCTGAAAGGTTTTGCCTGTCAGATCTTGCGCCTCAACACGTACAGCATTAGGACGCTTTACGTGTTCATAGAGCCCTTTGAGAGAAAGACAGCCTTCCTCATGATCCACTAGCTCGTCTCCTTTCCACAGGACCTTGGGATTGACTAGCACGTACAGGCCGTTTTTTTCGTCGGTCACATCAACGACAATGAGGCGTTGCAAAACACCGACCTGCGGAGCAGCAAGGCCGACGCCCGGCGCGTCATACATGGTTTCTGCCATGTCATCTGCGAGCTTTTTCAGCGTTTCGTCAAAAATGGTGACTGGTTCGGCCTTTGCGGCGAGAACTGGATTTGGGTATTGGATGATCGCTAGCTTGGCCAAGGCGCGTGACTCCTGAAGAAAACGGCCTGCATGAGGGGCAGGGTTCTCTTCTTTCTTTAATCTGTCGGTTTAGGCAAGGAAAGCGCGACCTCGCAACCGGAGGGCACAGCTTGCTAAAGAAGGAATGATTATAGGTGCCAATGATCGGAGGCGACCGGAGAAGAGCATGGCAGAAAGCATGACGGCAGAGGAAAGCTGGGCGTGGGTGACACTTGCGTCGGCCAAAGGCATGACGGCTGGGGCGGCATTGCGGATGATGAAGTCAATAGGCCTGCCCGAAGAGGTGCTGCGTGCAGATTTGACAACGCTTTCGCGACTTGTCGGCATGCCGCTTGCACAAGCAGTGAGAGCCGCTGGCGCAGGTGCTAACGATGCGGAGGTTGAGCGTGCGGTCAGTTGGCTGAACGAACAGCCGCAAACGCAGCTTCTGCCGATTGCTGCTCCAAATTATCCGATGATGTTGATTCAAAGCGGTTTTGCGCCTCTGGTGCTTTGGTTAAGAGGTAATGCAGAGCTTTTGCAAAGACGAATCATTTCAGCTGCTGGCACCGAACAGCCTTCAGATAAAGCGCAGGAAAATGCGCGCGAGTTCGGCGAAGCGCTTGCTTATCAGGGGGCTGCTGTAGCAGCCATGCTTACATCAGGCGTAGAAGCGGCGGCGTTGGAAGGCGCGTTGCGAGCCGGTGGAGCTCTCGCTGTTCTTGCTGTCGGCCCAGATCGTGTCTATCCTGCATCAGCGCTTAACCTTCAGCGCAAAATTCTTGCGGAAGGTGGACTCCTTCTTTCTGCTTATCCGCCAGGAGATGGCATTCCTGCATCTGGGTCGGAGCGGGAGGCTCGGCTTAATGAGGTCAGTGCACTGTGTGCGGCGCTGTCTGAAGGCGTTTTAGTCATTGCGGCCGAACGATGCTCGCCGGCTGTTCGACGCGCCAGATTAGCAGCTGATTTTGGCCGGGAAGTCTGGGCTGTGCCTGGCGACATTCATTCATCGGAAAGCGGCGGTCCTCATCAACTTATCCGTGAAGGAGCCAAGCTTGCGGAGAGTGCGGCAGACATTTTTAGCTGAAATGCTTCGCTTCAACCTATCTGTGAGTCGGCGCGTCGTTTCCTATAATGCCCGCCGATTGACGCCGGTATGTCCTGTAAGGTAGACCTTCGGCGTATATCTGATTTGGAAGAAGAACAAACCGCGCCGCGGCCGCGCTTGGATATGCGCAGGAATGGGCGCAAGCCACTGAATTTATGGGGAGCCATTCAATGGGCCAGACCTTAGTCATCGCAGAAAAGCCCTCTGTGGCCTCGGATATAGCCCGTGCGCTCGGCGGCTTCACTCGGGACGGGAACTTCTGGGTGAACGACAGCATGATCATTGGGTCCGCGGTCGGACATTTGCTGGAAATCAAAGCGCCAGAAGCATACGACGTCAAGCGGGGACGCTGGTCCTTTGCCAATCTGCCCGTTATCCCGCCTTATTTCGATTTGCAGCCAATCAAGAGCTCGGAGACTAAGTTCAACGAGCTGTCTCGTAAAATTCGCTCCCGAAATGTGACCGATATCATCAATGCCTGTGATGCCGGACGTGAGGGTGAACTTATCTTCCGCTACATCATTCAGGCAACGGGTACAAAAAAGCCTATTCGTCGGCTCTGGCTCCAGTCAATGACGAAGGCCTCCATTCAGAAGGCTTTTCAGGCACTTCGGTCAGATGAAGAGATGAAGCCTCTAGAAGCGGCGGCAAGGAGTCGTTCTGAAGCTGACTGGCTTGTCGGTATCAACGGCACCCGTGCGCTTACAGCCTTCAATTCCAAAGATGGCGGTTTTTTCCTGACGACAGTGGGTCGCGTACAGACGCCTACGCTTGCGATTGTTGTTTCGCGCGAGGAGGAAATACGTCATTTCCGACCCAAGCGGTATTGGGAGGTGCATGCAACCTTTACAGCTGAAGCTGGAAGTTATGAAGGCGTTTGGTTTGATCCGACCTTTAAAAAGACCAAGGAAACAGCACCGGAGCTGAAAGCTGAACGCATCTGGGATGCGTCGGAAGCTGAAGCTATTGCAGCTAAGTGTCAGGGTCGGTCAGGCAACGTTACAGAAACATCCAAGCACGCCACGTCGCTTTCGCCGGCGCTGTTTGATCTCACTAGTCTGCAGCGTGAGGCTAATAGTCGTTTTGGCTTCCCTGCCAAGATGACGCTTGCTCTGGCACAGCGCCTGTATGAACGCCACAAGGTCCTTACCTATCCGCGAACGGATGCCCGAGCGCTTCCAGAGGACTACCAGCCGACGGTGCGGGAAACGCTGTCTCACATCAAGTCCATCCCTGCGTATGAAAAATTCGCAGGCACAGTGCTTGACGAGCAGTGGGTGAAGAGTGATAAGCGCATTTTTGACAATGCCAAGATCAGCGATCATTTCGCCATCATTCCTACAGGAGAAATTCCGAAGAATTTGCAGGAGCCTGAGGCGAAGATTTATGACCTGGTAGTCCGTCGTTTTATTTCAGTTTTCTATCCGGCAGCGGAATATCGTGTCACCACGAGAGTGACTGATATTGAAGGCGAAAAGTTCCTTACAGAAGGCCGCGTTCTAGTGAGCCCTGGCTGGCTTGAGCCTGCTGGTCGTGTTGGGAAAGCATCAGGAGAGCTTGTCCCTGTGGCTGATGGTGAGAGCGTAACCGTAGCTGAAGTCGTTGCTTCGGAAGATGCAACCCGTCCGCCAGCCCGCTTCACTGATGCCACGCTTCTTTCTGCGATGGAAAGTGCAGGCAAAAAGCTTGAAACCGGAGAACTTAGAGATGCCATGGCTGAAAAGGGCTTGGGGACGCCAGCAACTCGGGCTCAGACGATTGAAGGTCTCATTGAGCAGAAATATCTTCGGCGTGATGGCCGCGAACTCATTCCAAACGCAAAGGCCTTTCAGCTGATGCAACTTGTGCGTGGCCTGAAGCTCGATGAACTGACGGAGCCCAAACTCACTGCTGAATGGGAGCATCAACTTTCATTGATTGAAAGCGGTAAGGCCTCGCGCGAAAATTTCATGTCCGAAATCCGGAGCATGACGGAAAAGCTCGTCTCTTCGGCCAAGCAGTACGAAGGAGATAGCGTTCCTATTCTTAACCCCATTCACTTTAAAAATAGGTGTCCGGAATGTGGCGGTGAGATTGTGGAAAACTATCGGCGTTTTGCTTGTACCACGCCTGGTTGCTATTTCTCTTTGCCGAAGCATCCTTCTGGGCGAGCGTTCGAACCTGAGGAAGTGGAAGAGCTTCTGGCTAATCATAGAGTGGGACCGCTTACCGGCTTTGTGAGTCGCAGAGGTTTTCCCTTCGAGTCCGAGCTCATTCTTGAGAAGGACCCGGAAACTCATCAATGGGGACTGAAGTTTGACTTTGAAGAGCGGCCTGAACCGGCAGTTGAAGAAATAGAGAATGCTCCGGTTGTCGGGGCTTGTCCGATTTGCGGCGGAAATGTGCTCGAAATGCCGGATGCCTATGCCTGCGAGCGCTATCTCAAAGGTAGGAAATGCGATTTCCGCGTAGCGCGTAGCATTCTGCAACACGAAGTGACGCGTGAAGAAATCCAGTCGGTTTTGCAGACGGGGGCGACGCCATTGATTGCAGATTTCGTTTCAAAGCGCACAGGGAGGAAATTTAAGGCATATCTCGTCTTCGATACCAAGAAGAAGTCGCTTGTCTTTAAATTTGAAGAGCGCAATAAAGAGGCGTCGGAAGAAGAAAATGCCGATGCAACAACAGAGAGAGCAGGTTCAGAGGTTGTGAAGACTAGCGGCCGGACAAGGGGAAAAAGGACTGCAGCGAAAGCGTCGCCGGCAACTAAGAAAACGGCAGCGACAGCAACCAAGAGCCGAGCAGTAAAAACAAATTCGTAGTTTCTCGTTGCAACAAAGCCTGCAGGCAGAATCGGCCTGCAGGCTTTGTTTTTTTATTGCATTCGTGCGGTCGCCTCAAGCTGAAGCAACAGTGGAATTTTTGTCTTTGGACTTGCTTTTGCGGTTGCGTGTGACGAGAACTTGGTCGATTTTGTTATTGTCGACGTCGAGTACTTCGAACGTATAGTCAGCGCAAACAACTTTGTCGGTTCGCTTCGGGATCTTGCGAAGCATGTACATCATGAAGCCAGCAACGGTTTCGTACGCTGAGTCTTCAGGGAGCTCGTCGATTTCCAAGGCGTGTTCGAGATCGTCGATCGGTGTAGCGCCATCAACAAGCCAGGTGTCTTCATCGCGCTGAATGATTTGAACATCATCCGACATCGTTACGAGATCGCCCATGACGGTTGACATGACATCGTTGATCGTAATAATGCCGACGACGAGCGCATACTCATTGAGAATCACGGCGAAGTCTGCATGAGTGCGCTGAAACACGTCGAGCACTTCGGAAAGCGTAAGTGAATCCGGAATGAATTGGCAGGGCTGAACGAGATCAGGCTCTTGGAAGATGATGGGCTTTTCGTCAAGTACGCGGCGCAACAAATGCTTCGAGTCGACAAAACCGACGACATGATCTAAGTCTTTGTCGCAAATAAGAAAACGATTGTAGGGAACAGTCGCAATCTTGGCGCGGATGCTCGCTTCAGTCTCATCTAGGGTGAAATAGACGATGTTCTCGCGCGGCGTCATGGCCGAGGGCACTAAGCGGCTTTCTAGATCGAAGACGTTTTGAATCACTGCTTCTTCCTGTGGGGCGATGACGCCAGCAGCTGCGCCGGCTCCAATGCTCGCGAGGATATCTTCAGAGGTGATGGTTTCCTGACGTTTGGTTGGCATGCCGAGCGAACGAATGCATGCATCGCTGAAGCGCTCCAGCACAAAGACGATAGGTCGCAGGAGCTTGATGACAAAGATCATCGGGCGCGCTACGCGCATGGCGACAGCTTCAGGTCGAGCAATAGCAAGCCGCTTGGGTAGCAGGTCGGAAAAAAGGACGAAGAGTGAAGTAGAGATCAGAAAGGAGAGAACGAAAGCAACATTCCCGAGATTCGCATTGGGGAAGAGCGTTTGAAAGCCCCACTCAAAAATCGGCGAAAACGCTGCGTCTCCCACAATGCCGCCTAAGAGGGCCAGAGCATTGACGCAAACTTGCAGTGCTGAGAAAAATTGCCCAGGATGCTCTTGAAGTTGCAGTACCAGCGATGCGCGCCGATCACCCTCTTCGCTCAAAGTCTGAAGTCTCACCTTGGAAGCGGCCGCAAGAGAAATTTCTGCTGACGAAAAAAAGGCGCTTGCAATGACGAGGCAGAAGAGACCAAGAACCTGAGGGTATGAAGACATAGGCAACGCAATAATTGAAGCACAAGCTTCAATTATATCATAAGGATTGTTTAAAGGTTTGATTTTGTAAGAAAAATTTTAGATTTGCAGACCCCTGAAACATTCCATAGTCGCACTGTTAACCGACGTTTTTGGATAAAACGCAAATCAAATAATGGAATTGAACGTCGTATCAGCTGAAGAATCCTTCGTGCTTTTCGATACACTCCTTCATGTGCACGCGCAGACGACGCAAGCTTTCATAAGCGGGCGGCGTACATCAAAAACAAAAAGCAGCGGCCTTTCTACGACAAGCTTGGGACCGGAACCCCGCCGGTGTCCTTGGCTTAATCAAAAAGCAATCTTGACGAACGGTATGCGCTTAACAGAAGCGCTTAGGGCCGGACGTTTTGATCTAGCGAGGAGTTTTCCATCATGACCAACAAACTTCTTCCCGTAGCTGCTGCAGTTGCTGCTGCGGTTCTTTGCACGCAGGCATTTGCAGGCGAAACGCTCGACAAAATTCGTGCTCGCGATCAGCTTGTCTGCGGCGTTAACACTTCTGCACCGGGTTTTTCCAGTGCGAACAGTCAGGGTAAGTGGGAAGGCCTTGACGTGAATCTCTGCCGCAGCGTGGCGGCTGCCATTCTGGGCAATGCGGATAAAGTGAAATACGTGCCGCTCAGCTCTACGCAGCATATGGCCGCTCTCAATTCCGGCGAAATTGATATGTTGGCGCGCAATACGACGTGGACGATGACGCGCGATGCGAGTCAAGGCAACGTCTTTGTAGCAGTGTCGTATTACGACGGACAGGGCTTCATGGTGCCGAAGAGTTTGGGCGTAAAAAGTTTGAAAGAGCTTGATGGCGCTACGGTTTGTGTACAGACAGGCACCACGACTGAAAAAACTACGGCGGACTACTTCAATTCCCACAAGATGAAGTACAACGCTGTTGTCTTTGATACTACGGAAGCGACGCAGGGAGCTTTCATTTCTGGGCGTTGCGATGTTTACACTTCCGACATGTCCGACTTGGCTGGCGTGCGCCTTATCTCGCCGGATCCGAGCAAGTATGAGATTCTGCCAGAGGCCATCACGAAGGAACCTCTCGGTCCGGCTGTTCGTCGAGGAGATTGGGAATTCTTCGAAATCGTGCGTTGGTCCTTCTATGCCTTCCTTGGGGCAGAGGAGCTTGGCGTGACGCAGGCAAATGTCGATGAAATGCGCAAGACTTCTACGGATCCTAACGTCATGCGTCTTGTTGGCACCGGTGAAGATATGGGTCGCATGCTGGGTTTGGATAAGGATTGGTCTTATCGCATCATCAAGCAGGTCGGTAATTACGGCGAATCCTGGACAAAGTACTTTGGTCCGAATTCTCCGATCAATCTGCCGCGCGGCATGAATAAGCTCTGGACGGACGGCGGTCTCATGTACGCCATGCCTATCCGCTGATCGACTGATCAAGTGCAGTTGAGAGATTTCTCAACTGCTTCTTCAAGGCCCCAGCAGATGTCTGGGGCCTTTTCGGCATTTGTTTTCTGCATGTTTTCAAAAGATAGCTTTAGCATCATTCCTGGCGATCGTGCATGGCAAGAGCGAGAGCGCGTGCGTAAGCGGCGGGAATACACGCTGCAAGCAGCGTTGTTACTTGTTCTTGCCATTGCCATTGCAGCCATTGCAACGAACGTCGAGTCAAATCTTGCGGTCAAGCACATCCGAAGCGGTTTTGGCTTCCTGTCAAATCCTGCGGGCTTTGAGATTAGCGATCGCATGATCGAATATGGCAGTCGCGATCCCTTTTGGAAAGCGTTCCTCGTCGGTTTGCTTAATACGCTCAAGGTTTCTGCTTGGGCCATTTTGTCTTCAACCGTACTAGGAATTCTTGTCGGCCTCATGCGTTTAGCGAAGAATCCCCTCATTCGCTTTTTCGGTGCTGCGCATGTTGAGGCTTACCGCAATGTGCCCCTTCTAGTGTTGTTGCTGGCACTCTATCTAGCGGTAACAGAGCTCCTGCCTGGTGTTCGGCAGGCGCTGCATTTTGGTAATTGGGTCTACCTTTCGAAATCGGGGTTGCTTTTCGCGGTGCCGCAATGGGGAGTAGCCGCAGTGCTTGGCTCGATGGCAGTGGGGGCTGTTGTTGCCTATATGCTTTATCGGCGTCTCTGCCGAACGGCAACATCTCTAGTGTCTGGATTCGCGGGCTTTGGGGCTTTCATCCTTATCTTTCTGGTCGCTTGGGTGATCTGCGGTGCGGCTGGCGGCTGGAATCATCCTATTCAGTCGCGTTTCTCCATGTCGGGAGGGCTTCATCTCACTCCGGAATTTTTGACGCTTTGGCTAGGATTGACGCTCTTCACTTCCGCATCCATTGCTGAGATTGTCCGAGCCGGCGTACAGTCAGTTCGCGGTGCGCAATGGGATGCTGCGTTAGCGCTCGGCTTGACTCGAGGTGAGGCAGTGAGTTACGTCATTTTCCCGCAGGCATTACGCCTCATCGTGCCGCCGCTTGCCAGTCAGTACATGAGCCTTACGAAGAACTCGTCTCTTGCAGTGATGGTGGGGTATTCCGACTTGGTCAACATCGGCACTACAGCCATGAATGTCACCGGTCAGGCACTTGAAGTGATCTGCATCATCATGTCGGTTTATCTGGTGGTCAATCTTGTGACGTCCTGGGTTATGAACCGCTTCAATGCGCGCATCATGATGGCGCCGCAGTAAAAAGGGGCATCGAACATGAATCGAGACCATTCCTTTCTAGGCGGCGTCTGGGGCTGGCTGAAAGAGCGTTTTTTCTATTCGCCGCTAGCAACTGTTGTGAGTGTGGCACTAACCTGTCTACTGGCTTTTTTGCTGTGGAAGCTGGCTAGCTGGGCGGTCATTCATGCTGTCTGGACGAATGACTTGGCGGCATGTCGCAAAGCAACCGGTGCTTGCTGGGGATTCGTCACTGAGAAGTGGCGGCTCATCCTTTTCGGCCGCTATCCCTATGAAGATCAATGGCGTCCGGCAGTCGCTACCATCATTGTTGTGGCAATGCTCATTGCATCCGCTGTGCCAGTTTGTTGGGCTTCTCGTAGCCGCCGTCGCCTGATGACTGTTACGTGGGTAGTCGTTCTAGCCGCGTTTTTCGTCTTCATGCGAGGCGGGGTTTTGGGCATGGAGAAAGTCGGCACAGATATGTGGGGAGGCCTCCCGCTGACAGTGATTCTGACTCTCATTGGTATGGCCGCCTCTTCGCCGATTGGCATTCTTCTGGCCATCGGTCGGCGTAGCCGGCTGCCAATTATTTCAGCAATCAGCACCGGTTATATTGAACTCGTGCGTGGCGTCCCGCTTATTACGGTGCTATTCGTCGCGACTTTTGTTTTTCCGTTGCTGCTGCCAAGCTGGCTACATGCTGATGCCTTCTGGCGCGTTGCGATCGGCATAGCGCTTTTTCAAGCCGCTTACATGGCGGAAACTGTACGCGGTGGTTTGCAAACTGTGCCTCGCGGACAATTTGATGCGGCACGCTCGCTTGGCTTGACGCAGCGGCAGGCGTACCAATATGTGATTTTGCCGCAGGCTCTGGTTGCCATCATTCCTGCCTTTGTCAACAGCTTGCTGTCCTGCTTTATGGATACGTCGCTTGTGACAGTAGTGTCCATGTACGATTTGACTGGCAGTCTCAAATTATCGCTTGGTGATGCTCAATGGCGAGCTTTCTTCGTTGAAGGCTATTGCTTCATTGCGTTGGTTTATTTTGTATCGAGCTTCATCATTTCTCGCTACAGCCAGTGGCTTGAGGTGCGGTTGCGCGGCGGTAAAACGCGCAGTAGCGCTGCTCGTTAATGGCATAAACGTTGCTTTTCGGAAAAGAAACAACAGTCATGCGTTTTCATGAACACATCATTCGGGCGGCTCAGGCTGGGGATCCTGAGGCTATTAGTCGCGAGGCCCTTCTTCAGGGTATTACTGAGTTTGCTCGCCATCCAGAACATTTCGTTGACGGACTTGAGGCCTCTCAGATGCTTTCCGGCGAGGAAGTTGATGAGTCCACAGGTGCCATTTCTTTTTGGCGTCAGACAGTTTTTGGTTCTCATAGGTTTCGCGAGCGTGTCACTATTCTGCCGGGTCAAGGTTGCCGTACGGAATGCCCGGCTGCAAATGGACGTGCTGCCAGCGCTTTCGTGATGACGGTCGAAGAGCCCAATAAAGGCGATCTTTTCGTGCGGTTCTGTTATGAAGAGGAGCCTAGAAAGAGCGCTGAAGCTGAGCCAGAGATGCTAGCCGAGCTTAGGAAGAGGGCATATGAGATGAAGGATCGTGCTGTCATTGAAACGATTCTCAGCCGATTTGCTGAGGCGTCCGGGCATCGTTGCTAGGTCATATTGCAGATTGGGCGCTGTACGGTGGGCGCTTCTGCTGTACCGTTACAATTTAGCGGCGCGTCGCTTTGATGGCGCCCCTTCTTTCAGCCGCCGGCTGCCTTTAAGACGCCGGCGGCTTCCTTATTTTTGAGAACGACTATGACGGAAGACAGCGCACTTTCTGCGCACCTCTGTGGGCGTTTGGCTCAGGAAGTTCATGCATCGCCGCGCCAAATTGAGACGGCTGTATCGCTCCTTGACGGCGGTGCTACGGTTCCTTTCATTGCTCGCTACCGAAAGGAAGCAACAGGCGGTCTCACAGACGATCAGCTCCGACTGCTTGAAGAGCGCCTTATATATCTGCGGGAGCTAGAGTCGCGTCGCGAAGCAGTTCTTTCTGCGATTGACGCTCAGGGCAAGCTCACTGAAGATCTCCGAGTAGCTATCTGTACAGCAGAAACCAAGCAGGCGCTTGAAGATCTCTATGCGCCGTACAAATCGAAGCGTCGCACGCGAGCCATGATTGCCAGAGAGGCAGGACTCGAGCCTTTAGCGGATGCTTTACTTGCAGATCCGAGGCTCGATCCCAAGGCGACCGCTGAAAAATTCGTTAATGCCGATAAAAATGTGCTGGACAGCGATGCGGCACTTTCAGGTGCTCGCGATATTCTTGCTGAGAGATTTAGTTTGGATGCAGGGCTTCGCGAGGCTCTGCGGAGCTTTCTCTCCAAGCACGGAGATGTAGTCTCTCGAGTCGATGAGGCCAAGCGCGCTGAGGCGGAGAAGTTTGCCGATTATTTTGATTACCGCGAGCCTTTTCTCAAAGTGCCTTCACACCGTGCTCTAGCACTGTTGCGCGGTCAGCGTGAAGGATGGTTGCTTCTTTCGATCGAATTGACGCCAGAAGAGGAGGCAGCACCTCATCATCCGGCCGAGGCAATCATTGCCCGCACTTTTGGCATTAAGAATCAGGGTCGCAAGGCGGATGCTTGGCTGCTAGGCTGTTGCCGTTGGACGTGGCGGGTGAAATGCCGCTCGAGCTTGGAAACGGATCTTTTCGAGGAAATGCGCCAGCGCGCCGAAGAGACGGCGATCAGCGTGTTCGGTGACAATTTGCGAGATCTCCTGCTGGCGGCGCCAGCAGGTCATCATGCTGTCATCGGTCTCGATCCAGGCTTCCGCACTGGCGTCAAGGCTGCTGTGATCGATTCTACCGGACGCGTTCTCTCTCACGATGTGCTTATGATGCACAAGTCAGAGGCAGAAAAATCAGCGGCTAAGCGGCGATTGGCGGACATGATCCGCAGCTACAAAGCAGCATTTATTGCTATCGGTAACGGCACGGCAAGTCGTGAGACATCGGCGGTGGTGGGAGAAGTGCTCCACGAAGATCCGTCGCTTGAAGCAAAGCGTGTCATTGTTAGCGAGGCGGGTGCATCCGTTTATTCTGCTTCAGAACTTGCGAGTGACGAACTCCCCGACCTTGACGTCAGCTATCGTGGCGCAGTGTCGATTGCACGGCGCTTACAGGATCCGCTTGCTGAGTTGGTGAAGATCGATCCCAAAGCGATCGGCGTTGGTCAGTATCAGCATGATGTAGATCATTTGAAACTTGAACGGCGCCTCAATGCTGTTGTAGAGGACTGCGTGAACTTTGTCGGGGTCGACGTTAATACAGCTTCCCCGCAGCTGCTGTCATATGTGGCTGGATTAACGCAGCGCGTGGCTCGGGAGATTGTGAAGTGTAGAGAGGCTGAGGGTCCCTTTCGCACGCGTGAGGCATTGAAGAAAGTCCCCTATCTAGGCGCAGCGCGTTTTCAGCAGTCCGCTGGATTTCTGCGTATTCCTCACGGCGAAGATCCCCTTGATGCAACAGGCGTGCACCCCGAGTCTTACGGTGTCGTGCGTCGCATCCTGGCGAAGAATGGTCTTTCACACATAGAAGATTTAATGGGGAATGTTGCGTTGCTCAGCAGACTGCGGCCGGCTGATTATGCTGATGAACAGTTTGGTGTGCCGACCGTGGTCGACATTATTCGCGAGCTGGAGAAGCCGGGGCGAGATCCGCGATCTGATTTCCAAACAGCGTCTTTCGACGAGTCTATTCAGACGATTGAAGATCTCCGGCCAGGCATGAAGCTGGAAGGTGTCGTTACGAATGTTGCAGCATTCGGCGTCTTTGTCGATATTGGCGTGCATGACAATGGTTTAGTTCACGTTTCTGCGATGTCGGATCGTTTCGTCAAAGACCCTCGTGAACTTGTGCATGTCGGCCAAGTGGTGAAAGTGACGGTAGTCGATGTTGATCTCAAGCGGCGTCGAATTGCACTCTCCATGCGCACAGACGGCAAGGCCAAAGCATTGTCCGGTGCTCTGGTAGCTGGTGGCAAGGTCGGCCGCAGCGAGCAAAGTGACAAGTCGCTTCGTCACACAGCGATGAGCGCCGCTTTTGCAGCGTTGAAGCGTTGAGTTGATGCGGCTGGCGAGAATAAGAGAGCCTCGGGATGTCATTGCCTCCCGAGGCTCTGTATTTACGGTGTGAAGGAAAAACTAGTTCTGCTTCGCGTCGGTGAAGGATGCTTCATGCGGCTCAGGCTCCTTTTTTCCTTGGATGCGCTCCTCGCCGAATTGCATGAGCGCGTTGAGGATGATGGCTCCGAAGGTGGCCGTACCGATGCCTCCTAGCGTGAAGCTGCCAAGATGTACCGTGAAATCGCCAGCGCCGATGATAAGAGTCACCGCTGCGACAATAAGGTTGCGGTTGTCTCCGAAGTCGACGTGATTTACCACCCAGACGCGAGCGCCGGCAACGGCAATGAGACCAAAGACGACGATGGACGTACCGCCGAGAATGGGTTGCGGAATGGTTTGAATGACAGCGCCGAATTTAGGCGAGAAGCCGAGAATGATGGCGAAGATGGCTGCAACGGGGAAAAGCAGTGTTGAGTAGACTCGCGTAGCGGCCATAACGCCGATATTCTCGCCGTATGTTGTCACGCCCGTACCGCCGAAGAAGCCCGAGAAAACTGTCGCTAGGCCGTCGCCAAGAAATGCACGTCCCATATAGGGATCGAGATTGCGGCCTGTCATTGCCGTCACGGCCTTGATATGACCAAGGTTTTCTCCGACAAGAATGATCACGACCGGCACGATAAGAGATATGGCCGAAAGTGAAAAGGTGGGGTGTGTCATATGCGGCACACCGAACCAAGAGGCATCAGCAATCCGTGCAAAATCGATGGGTTTGCCAAGCCCAAGGCCATTAGTAAGAATGGCGTAGATGATATAGGACAGCAAGAGGCCGACGAGAATCAGCAACTTCTGCACGAGGCCACGGGTGTAGACGGCAACGCCGCCAACACAGAGAACAGTGAGAAGTGCAATCCAGGCATCAAAGTCCGTCGAGCCTACGCTCTTCACTGCCGTCGGCGCAAGATTAAGACCGATCACAGCAACGACGGCGCCGGTCACGCAGGGCGGCATCAGTTTTTCAATCCAAGCAACGCCAGTTGACATGACGATGAGGCCGACAACAGCGTAGACAAGGCCGCAAGCGATGATGCCTCCGAGAGCTACCGAGATGTTAGGGTTGGGACCGCTGCCAGCGGCGTAGCCTGTGGCGGCAATGACGACGCCGATGAAGGCAAAGGATGAGCCGAGATAGCTCGGCACGTGGCCGCCGACGATAAGAAAGAAAATGAGCGTGCCGAGGCCGCTCATGAGAATGGCCATGTTGGGATCGAATCCCATCAGCAGCGGAGCAAGAACGGTTGAGCCGAACATGGCAACGACATGCTGAACGCCTAGTGCAAGTGTCTGGTTCATTGGAAGCCGCTCGTCAGGCGCAATGATCCCGTCAGTCTTCAATTTCCATTTCGGGAAATAGCTCATGAATGATCTCCGAGAATGAAGCAGACGCGATTTCGCGGCCGCAAACGGCCCCATTTTAAAGAGCTGGGTAACGAAATGTTTCTACAGAGCATGTGCCGCAGAACCGGTTCTCTGCATCAAGAAGTGTGCAGCTTTCGCTACAATTCTGATTTTTCTTCATTAGCTCCATGCGGCGCAGCCTTTGAGCGAAGCGCCCGGCGGCGCGTGCCTCTGCGCCGTCCAACCGAACCAAATATTTATGGCTAGTCTCAACCCGGCGCTGGCGCGCGACGTACAGAAGCGGCGCACCTTTGCCATCATTTCGCATCCTGATGCGGGCAAAACCACGCTGACGGAAAAGCTCCTTCTTTTCGGTGGCGCCATTCAAATGGCAGGTGCCGTGAAAGGCCGAAAAGCCGCTCGTCATGCTACTTCCGACTGGATGGAAGTCGAAAAACAGCGCGGCATTTCTGTGACGAGCTCCGTCATGCAGTTCCATTACGCTGACCACGTCATCAATCTGCTTGATACTCCTGGGCATGAAGACTTTTCGGAAGACACCTACCGTGTGCTTACCGCTGTAGATGCTGCGGTGATGGTGATCGATGCAGCCAAGGGTGTCGAGGCGCAGACGATCAAGCTGCTGGAAGTCTGCCGTTTGCGCAAGACGCCGATCATTACCTTTATCAACAAGTTTGACCGAGAGGTCCGTGACCCGATGGATCTGCTCGGAGAAATCGAACATGTGCTGAAGTTGCAGTGCTGCCCGATTACTTGGCCGATTGGCATGGGTAAGACATTCCGAGGCGTCTTTTCGTTACTGCATAACCATCTTGTGCGTTTTACTCCGGGCGAGGACCGCTTAACGTCGGACCGCGAAACCATTGAAGGATTGGACAATCCAGAGCTCGACGAGCTCTTCCCGCTCGAAATGCCGTATGTGCGCGAGTCGATCGAGTTGGTGCAGGGTGCGACGGAACCTTTCAGCCTCGACAAGTTCCTTGCTGGCGAGCAGAGTCCGGTCTTCTTCGGCTCGGGCGTCAACAACTTCGGCGTTCAGGATGTGCTGGATGCGCTGGTCAACTGGGCGCCAGCGCCGCAACCGCGCGATGCAGGAGTACGGAAGGTCGAGCCGACAGAAGAACCGTTCACGGGGTTTGTCTTCAAGATCCAGGCCAATATGGATCCGCGTCATCGTGATCGCATAGCTTTTTTCCGGGTGTGCTCTGGCCGCTACCAGCCTGGAATGAAGGTCTGGCATGTCCGTGAAGATAGAGAAATGAAGATCCCCAATGCGCTGACCTTTATGGCTCAAGACCGCGTTGTGATGACGGATGCTGTCGCTGGCGACATCATCGGTATCTACAACCATGGACAGCTTCATATTGGCGATACGCTTACGAGTGGCGAGAAACTAGGATTTACTGGCATTCCGAATTTTGCGCCGGAACTTTTCCGCGCTGCTCGAAGCAAAGACCCGTTCAAAGCCAAGCAATTACAGAAAGGTTTGCAAGAGCTCGGCGAAGAGGGGGCCATTCAGGTCTTCACCAATGATTTGGGCCATATTCTGCTAGGCGCAGTGGGTCAGCTACAGTTTGAGATTGTGGCGCAGCGTCTTCAGACGGAATACAAAGTCGATGCCATCTACGAATCGACTGATGTGTCTACAGCGCGCTGGCTTTCATTTCCTGATGAGAAGACCCGTAAGGATTTTGAAGACGAACAGGCTGCGCGTCTAGCAACGGACGTCAATGGAAATACCGTTTATTTGGCGACTTCGATCTACAACCTGGAAACGACGATGAAGCATTGGCCTCAAGTCGTCTTCCATACGACTCGGGAGTCAAATCAGGTGTTCTGATTTCATTGCATAAAAAAAGGCTGCAGCAAGGCGCAACAAGTGCATGCTGCAGCTTTTTTGTATGCGGAGCGATGTCAGGTCAGCGTTCAGTTCGGACGCACCTGTAGTCGCTCACACCAGCGGCGAGAGCTGCCGAGGCGATTGAAACCAAGAGTGCGGTGCGCCATTTCAACGATGTTTCGCTCGACCAAAATGTTCGACTCTGCACCAGTTTCACAGCCTGCTTTATTGTCGTAGAGCTGGTAGGACGAGCGAGTAGCCTGCGGTGTGATGTTGGGCATTACAACATTGCAACCGTAGAGAATGCCGCGAATTCGACCGTTAGGTTCTAGAGATTCCAGTGCTGTGGCGGCAGCGATGTTGATGTTCTTCATCACAAGTCGCACCGCAGCAATCATATTGAGCGACAGTTGCATCAGAGGCGTATGTGCCATCATGCCTTCGTGGGTCATGTCTGCACCGTAGCTTGTGATGTAAGGTCCCATGCCGATCATGTCTACATTGAGGCGCTCAAATGTACGGATGTCGGCAACCAAATCTGCAATGGTTTGCCCAGGCAGTCCGATCATGACGCCGGTGCCGATTTGGTAGCCAGCCTCACGCAGATTGGCGAGCGCCTGATAGCGGTGCTCCAGAACTTTTTCATGGAGTCCTGGCGTACAGTGCAGCGCATGAAAAAGCGTTGGGTTACTCGATTCGATGCGTAGCAGATAGCGTAGCCCCTGCAGATTCCCGCTAGCCTCAGCCCAAAGACGATAAGTTTCCCGCGTCTGTTCACCGAGGCTGAGAGTGATGCCGAGTCCATTCGGAAGTGCGTCGCTCACACTTTCCTCGTGAATTCTCCGCAGGAGCGAAGCTATCCAGTCAATCCATTTGGGATCCCGACGTTCTCCAGCCTGAATGGCAATGGAGCCATACCCCTCGCGGGCAGTAAGCCGAGCGCAGTCAAGGATGGTCTCCTCAGAAAGCGTGTAGCGCTTGAGGCTGTGATTCGCTTTCCGAATGCCGCAATAGCGGCAGTTTGCTGTGCAGACGTTGCTGGCTTCAATGAGTCCTCGCAGGTAGACATTTGTGCCGACTTCTTGAGTGGTCACATCATAGGCGCGCTTCTGAATTTCCAGACATTCTTCAGGCGAATGGGCGCAGAGAATGCGAGTCAAGTCGTCGTCACTAAACGTCGTTTGCTTGAGAATCTCGACGAGGGGCTTTTCATGCATGTAGCGTACCTAGGCTCAAAAAATCAAACTTGCGTGGCATCGTTTGCAGCTTGCGCTCGGCGATAAGCTGCAAGTGCGTCCGGGTGGCAGGCAAGAACGCGCTCCAAAACGCCTTGGAGATAGCAGATAGCGAGGCCGTAGTTCGTCATTGGAACGCCTTGCTGGCGGGCATGGCGTAGCCGCATGAGAAGATGCCGGCGAGTCACCATACAGCCGCCGCACTGGATGAGCACTGCGTACGGTGTGAGGTCTTCAGGAAAGTTCTTGCCGACGGCCACGTCAAACTCGAGCTGTTTGCCTGTTTTCTGTCGGAGCCAGCGGGGAATCTTCAAGCGGCCGATATCGTCTTTCTGCGGGTGGTGGCTGCAGGTTTCGCAAATGAGGATGCGATCGCCGTCTTTCAAGCGGGTCAGCGCAGCGGCGCCTTCAGCAAGCGCGACGATATCGTTCTTTGCATAGGCGAGCTGAATTGAAAACGTAGTGAGAGGGATCGATGTCGGGGTTTGTTCTGCAACACGCACGATCGCCTGTGAATCGGTCATCACAAAGGCAGGTGGACGCTTAAGTTCAGCGATAGCTTCCGCAACGCGGTCTTCCTGTACGACGAAGCATTTGGCATGGGCATCAAGAAGTTCACGGATGGCTTGAACTTGTGGAAGGATGAGTCGTCCTTTCGGCGCGCCGCTGTCAATAGGCGTCACCAGAATGGCTGTGTCGCCAGCGCGAGCTAGATCGCCGGCGATGGGAAGATCCGGTTCCGTTCGATCTTCGGCTGTTGCAATGATGGCTTGGCGAAGGTCATTGACGCCGCGGCCAGAAAGCGCATCGGTGATGACGACGGGATATCCAGAGGCTTTGGCCTCTGCCAGTGCCGCTGCGGCCGGTTCGGCTTCGCCTGCTTTGTTCAGTGCGATGACAACAGGTGTTTTAAGTTCGCGAGCAGTCTGGATCACACGCCGATCGTCATCTTCTAGGCCTTGGGCGGACGCAACGAGGATGGCAATATCCACCCACTCCAGAATTGTCAGGGAGCGCTCAACACGGGCTGCGCCCAATTCGCCGATGTCATCAATGCCGGCTGTGTCGATGAAGACGACTGGACCGATAGGGGCAAGCTCGCAAGCTTTCTCTACTGGATCAGTAGTGGTGCCCGGAACATTCGAAACAATGGAGATGCGCTGGTGAGTAAGCTGATTGGCGAGCGAGCTTTTGCCCGCATTGCGGCGGCCGAAGAGGCCGATCTGCAACCGCAGTCCCTTGGGCGTGTCTAGCACGATGTTGTCCTCCTTATGGCGCTCAAAGAGCCTTACTTAGCCTCAAAGCGCTGCAAGACGTGTGAAGCGGTGGCGTCGTCGTTTTTATTGTGCGAGAGGGCTGGTCGATGCCGGCCTTCGTTTCGCATGATGACTCACCCATATGCAGCGGCGCGTCATCATGCGAAACGAAGCGGCTTCCTTGCGGAAGTCGCTTCGTCTGGGCTTTATATCAGTAGCAAATGTGTTTCAAGCACGTTTTTTTTTACTTCTCGATATTGGTGCGAATCACATCGCGCTCAAGCCAAAGTGGCGCATGATGTTCAGCAGCTTCGTACGAGATCGTACCCGGGCCAAGACGCCAAATTCCCTTGAAGTGCTCCATCGAAAGGAGTGCCAGCGGAATGTGAGCGCAGACCACGAGGATCGAGACGATGATGGAACCCCAAACGTGGAAGTAGAACATGCACTGATAGGCGAATTTGCCCGTCACAGGAGCGCCGAGCCAAAGCATCCAGCCCGTCACCGCAAGAGCAGCAATCATGCCGATGAAGAGCAGATAGGATGCCTTCTGGCCGCCGTTGTAGCGGCCCTGCGGCGGCACTTCCACCGGACCGAACGGAATGCCAAAGAAGCGGCGCGGGTAGCCGCCGAAATTGCGGAACCAGTAGATCGTATTGCGGTCCCATTCCAAGCAAGCGCGCAGAATGAGCGCAAAGCGATCCGGTGCCAGAACGATGAAGGCCAAAAGATTGAACGTGAAGATCGCGCCCAGAATCAGATGGGCGATCATCGTCGTTTCAGCCGTTTCGTTCGACGGGTTGCAGAAGTAGACAAATGCGCCGGTGAAAAGCAGCGCAAACCAAGTAATCGCATTGAGCGAGTGGAAGACCTTATCAGGCGCGTGGAAGCGCAGAATGCGGTCATTCGGGGCGGCATTCGTATTAGACATGAGCAGCCTCCAAGTCCGTAGCAGCGAGCATCGTTCGCGGATAGTAGCTAGTGTGCAGGAGCCCGTGCATAGTGTGATCCACCGGCTTCGTGCCGAGATCCTTGTACACAGACATCACAACAGGGTTCTGATGCGAGCAGGTAAGGCCCATTTTCTGACAAAGCTGGTCGTCCTTATAGAGGCCGGCCTGACGAGCCAGAATGATGTGGCCGCGGCGAGCAACCATGTCGCCGATGGCCCAGCCGCAGACGACAGCTGCACCGACGCATAGGCCGCAGACCTTCAGAAAGCCGCGGCGGCCGAGGATAAGCGCAGCCGGACGTTCAGCGTATGAATAGTTTTGAGAAAGCAACATTTTCTGAATTCCTAGCGTCGATCAATTAAACACGCAACGGTAGCGGCGTAGTCGGATGTAGCCAGGCGGTGCCAGAGCTCTGAACTGGCTGACCGCCGCCGTTGACGCAGCCGCCCGGGCAGTTCATCACTTCAATGAAGTGATAGCGGTTCTTGTCCACACGGACGCGGTTGAGGACTTCCTTAAGGCCTTGATTCGCGCCGTTGACGACGCAGCAGTGCACATCAAAGGTCTTACCGCCGAGCGCCTTGATGGGCACAGGGATGGTCGCTTCAATGATGGCATTGTCGTGACCGCGGACGATCTCAATATTGGCGTTCTTGAGTTCTTCGCCAGAAAGCGCAAAGTAGGCAGTGCGAAGAGCCGCTTCCATCACGCCGCCGGAGCAACCGAAAATCGTACCGGCGCCGGAATAAACTTCGAGCGGCTTGCGATCGCGAGTTTTCGGCTCAAGCAGCGGATTGATGCCCTTACGGCGCATCAGTTCGGCCATGTCACGAGCAGTGAGCGATGCGTCAATGTCCTGGAAGGACGGTGTGTCTTTCGGGATGTCCTTGTTGGCGACGAGATAGCGCCAGGCCGAGTTCATTTCAGGGCGGGCCGCTTCAAAGATTTTCGCGGTGCAAGGCGTGACGGAGACGAAGAAGATCTTGCGCGGATCGCATTTGAGGATGTATTTGGCCGCCCAAGTCTTAGCGAGCGTGCCGCCCATCTGCAGCGGAGACTTCGCTGTCGAGAGATGCGGCAGCATGTCTGCAGCATAGGTCTCCGCATACTTGACCCAACCCGGGCAGCAAGACGTGAAGTGGGGGAAGGGATGCGCAGCCATTTCATCCACTTCTGGGCCGCGTTCGCCGAGGACCCAGTACTGGATTTTCTTCACAAACTCCGTGCCTTCTTCAATGATGGTCTGGTCGGCAGTGCTGTTGCAGTCATACACGACGAAGCCCATCTTTTCCATGGCATTGACGAGCTGTTCGGTAGACAATTCGCCAGGTTCGCCGCCGAATTCTTCGCAAATGGAGACGCGGACGGCCGGCGAAGGTTGCGCAACGACAATGCGGTCGGGGTTGTCAAGCTGACGTTCAACTTCATCAATGAAGCTCATCTGCTCAATGGCGGAGAACGGGCAGGCGACTAAGCACTGGCCGCAATAGAGGCAGGCGTCGTCAATAATTTCATGCTTGGCGCCGATGCCGCCTTTGATGGCGTCGGTCGGGCAGAACTTGCGGCAGGTGTCGCATCCGACGCACTTGTCCTTGTTGATGTGAATGATCCCGCGCAACTCTCCTTTGCGGTAGTTGCCTTGGAAAGCGGGGCCATTTTCGCCGTGGGCGTTTTCACCCTGGACGAACGTATGGACCTGGTAGGTACTCATTGAAAAGGTCTCCGGAGCGGAACCTCGTTCAGGGACGACCTGAGCGAGTCCTGTACTTCGCGATAGGCAGGTCAGGTGGGGCAGTCCAGATAGAGGAAAAGATGGTCCAGATGTGATGACGGGACACCACGCTGAAAGGACTTGACTGCCGGCGCTCGACGCAACCTCTCTATTTTTTCTGCGTGCAAGGGCAAGCCTGGCGCAAATTGCGGCAGGGACCGTTGCAAAACACAGGCATTCTACGGGAGGGCTTTTTGTGGCGGGCTGTAATAACTCCCTTTAGAGGTAGTCCATCTGGACATGTTTCGAAGGGTTTCAATTTGTATTTTGACTTAAGTCAATCTAATCCGTGCATATTAAAAAAAGGAAGCGTGTGAGAAATAGGAAAAAACTGTCGAGAGATCCGACAGTCACACGATGCCGCCAAGCAGGTTAAGCAGGATTGAGTCTTAGGATGGATATCGAGAATTGGCGGTGAGGGAAAGTGAACGCTTGTTAAGTTTATTTATTTCATTTTTCTGGAAAATGCATGTGCTGACGATTCCTGCTTATAGCAAGTGGGCATAAAAAAAGCGCCCTAGCCAATGACTAGGGCGCTTTGCAGCGAAGTGTTTGAAAAGGGGGGCTACATATCCGCTTCTTTAAGAGGAGCTCGAAGTTCAGCTCGCACTTGGTCCATAGCGGAGTAGAAAGCCTTCATCATTACTAGCCCTAGGAATTTGCCTGCATCCGTAACGATGATGTGATCGGGATCATTGGGGTCGTCGGCAATGGCGCCGGCAAGCTTGAGAGCAAGCATTTCTTTAAAGAGATAGCGGTCGACATCAACCCCATGCACCTCTCGGAAATACTTTCGGTTAAGACGATGCGCAAAGAGGCCGAGCATCAGGCGATACTGCACGATCGCATGATGATCGAAGCGGCGGCGGCGTTCAACGCCGGTGTTTCCTGCTGAAATGCGCTCGCCATAGCGGCGAAGACTGAAAGTGTTGACGTAAAGACTGTCACCGAGGAAGCTGAAAGCTCCCGAGCCGACACCGAGATATTCATCGTGGTCTACGACGTATTCGTCAAAACCTTCGTCGTGGGTGCGGCCGAACGTCCAGCTAGTCAGTTGTCGGTAGTGGTTCTTATCTCCGAGAACGTCAAGAATAGTTCTATATTGATCGGCGAGTTCATTGCCTTTGGCGGCAATAGTGTTCTTCACACTCTTTTTCGTCTGCGATGTGACCATTAGCGGATAAGTCGTCACCTGGCGCGGATTGAGCTTGGCGATCTTTTCCATATCGTCATGGATGACGTCAAGGCTTTGACCTCGGAAGCCGAACATCATATCGACGTTGCAAGTGGGAAAGAGTTCCTGCGCGTACTGGAGCCTTTCATAGATTTGCTCGCCTGAGCCGAATTTTTCGTAGCGTTCCGAGAGCTTGAGGATGTCGTCGTTAAAGCTCTGCACGCCAATGGACATGCGGTCGACGAGTCCCTTCAGGTTTTTGAATTCCGGCGTAGTGATGATCTGCGGATCAGTTTCGCAGGACACTTCCTTAATGCTTGGGAACAGCTTCTTGGCATGCTCAATCGTTTTGATTAGCTCATCCTCAAGAATAGTGGTCGTGCCGCCGCCGATGTACATGGCCGTGAAGTCGTAGCCAAGAGCCTTCACGTAATCCATTTCTTTCCGAAGGTTGACGAAGTACTCGCGCGCTTTCCACTCCTTGAAGAGGAAGCGGTGGAAGGTGCAGTAGGAGCAAAGCGTGTGGCAGAACGGGATGTGCGCATAGAGCATGTAGGAATGCCCTTCTTGCGGCTCGGGCGGAGTGTTGAGAATTACCGGCTCGCAATGCAGGTAGCGTGTGGTGTAGTAGTCCATCACACGGTCTGTCACCCCGATCATCCATTCTGGCAGCAGCTTCCTAGGCTGCGGGACATAGTTGCTCATTTCTAATCGCGCAATCAAATCATTGGGCCGGCAAGCTAAGCCTGAACCGGCAGACAAGGCTTCGATTCTACAAAATTCAACGGTTGGCAGACAGATGAAGATTGGACGTGGATTAGCCTTAAAAGCCGTTGATTTTCAGAGTGTTTCTGCTTGCCTAATTTTTAACCATGCGTTCCGTAGAGTTTGGCAAGCGCCTCGTTGAAATGCTTGGTTAGCGGTATGCGCTTCAATTTCAGCGTTGGCGTAAGGAGTCCGTTTTCAATCGTCCAAGGTGTTAGGGTCAGAATGACAGCGCGCGGTAGGGCGTAATTGGGAAAGCTGGCCGCAGCAGCCTTGGCTCGCTTGAGGGCAGCGGTTTTAACAGCAGGTGCATCAAGGTTTGTATGGTCATCAGGATCCATGCCAAGCGAATGTGCGAGCGATTCCCATTCGCCAGGGTCGACAACGGCAATAAGTGCTAGGAAGGGACGACCTTCACCATAGATGAAAGCTTGTGCGAAAAGCGGATCCATTTCAATCGCACTTTCCAAGTCTGCAGGTGGAATTTTCTCGCCGGTTGACGTAACAATGATTTCTTTAATACGGCCTTTAATTTTAAGAAGCCCATCACGAGTAAATTCACCGACATCACCCGTACGAAGCCAGCCGTCCGGTGTGAAGACTGCGGCTATTTTTTCTGGCTGCCGCCAATAACCTTGTGTGATTGAAGGGCCGCGAAGCTGGATTTCGCCACCTTCGGCAAGGCGAATTTCAATGTTGACGAAGGGACGGCCGACGGTATTGGGTTGATTGAGCTCCACGCAATTCCCTGCGATGATAGGACTGGCTTCTGTCATTCCATAACCCTGAATGATGGGCAGGCCGAGACCGCAGAAGAGCTTGGCAACTTTAGGGGTCAGTGCTGCGCCGCCAGAAATGGCAATGCGCAGTCGACCGCCGAACTGCGATTGCAGAAGCCGCGATACGCGTTTGGTCAGCAGAGGCAGCACCAAGCGATCCAGCCAGGCACGTTTTGAAGGCTCTGCCTGCATGCGATTGCGGCGGCAGAAGTCCCTCCATCCAGCTTCAACTGCCCAGTCGAAGAGCCACCGTGCCAAAGCAGATTTTTTTGCCAAAGCTTTTTCAAGCCGTGCATAAATGCGCTCATAAACCCGTGGTACGGAGATGATGACTGTAGGTTTGACTGCTTTCAGATCTTCAGCCAGAAGCAGGATTGAGCGGTTGTAGACAATGAGACAGCCTGTGGCTAGTGCAAGGTAGTAGCCAGCGGTGCGTTCAAACGTATGCGAGAGCGGCAGGAATGAAAGAAAGATGTCTCCAGTTTGTGGGGAAACGCATTCCAGCGTAGCTTTGACATTAGAAACGATATTGCGATGGGTGAGCATGACGCCCTTTGGGCGCCCTGTTGTCCCTGAGGTGTAGACAACGCCGGCGAGCTCATCTTCAAGTGGTGGCTGTGGTAGCTTGCCCTGCCAGACCGCGCCTGCATTCAGCCAGTCGGAGAGCAGCCACACCGTTGGCCAGTTTGTCTGCCGTTGAGTAGCGGGAGGATCGTCTTCCTCTGTCGCAATGAGGACATTTTTCAGTCGAGGAAGTTTGATCCCTGTCGCCAGAATCTGTTCCCAACGTCTTCGGTTATTAATAATGAGAATGCTTGCCTCGCTATCAGCGAGAATGAAGGCGCTCGCGCCAGGCGTATCGATGGAATGGAGTGGTACGGGGACCAAAGCGTTGGCAAGTGCGGCTAAGTCTGCACAGACGCAGTTAATGCCGTTGGGCAACAAGATGGCGACTCGCGCGCCGCGCGGAAGTTCGAGAGCTGCGTAGGCTCGGCGCCAAGCTTCGATGCGTTCGCCAAGCGCTTGGAAGGTGAGACTTTGCCAAGAACCGTTGATGCGGTTGAATTCGCGAAGAGCCTCACGTTCACTGTATTTTTCGAGGCTGTGTTGCAAAAGCTGTGGCAGTGTGGTGAGTCCGTCAAGTTCGCGCGATCGACTCATATTGCAAGAATCCTTGTGATGTGTGCCGCGGTACGTCGAACGGGCGGCATTTTCTTTGTAAAGTAGAACAGCGTGGTGTCATTAACAGCTGTTTTAGCATAGGGAGAAACGCTTAGGATGTCTTTCTCTTTACTATAAAAGCAAGTGCTTGCTCTCTCTTGGTTTGTTGCTAGGTAAGGGATGTTGCTTTAGGCAAAAAAATGCCGCTTTGGCAACTTGCCTTAGCGGCTTTCAGAGATATATCTCAAGCGCTTGGTTCGATTAATCAGCTTCCGCTTGTGCACGCTTGCTTTCTAGAGCCTCCCAACGCGCATATCCGGCCTGAATTTCTTGCTCAATAGCTGTTGCGCGTTCATTGTCGGCTTTAAGTTCATCAACGGGCCTGGCATGATAGCCAGCATCACTCATTTTGTTGATAAGCGCTGTCTGTTCGGATTCCAGTGCTTCAAGTTTGGCTGGGAGCGCCTCAAGTTCTTTGACTTCTTTGAAGGTGAGTTTGACTTTTTGATCTCGAGGCTTCTGGCGTGGAGTTGTCTTTTCGGCAGACTTCGTCTTCTTTTCTTCGGGAGCAGGCGCAGGGCGTTGGCGTAGCCAGTCGGCATAGCCTCCCACGTATTCACGCCAGAAACCATGGCCCTCCGGAGCTAGAACTTCAGTCACAACATTGTCCAGAAAGCGACGATCATGGCTCACCAAAATGATCGTGCCAGGATAATTCGCCAGCGTTTGCTCCAAAAGCTCTAGCGAATCAATATCAAGGTCGTTGGTCGGCTCGTCAAGTACGAGCAAATTAGCTGGTAGAGCGAAAAGTCGTGCCAGAAGTAGCCGATTGCGTTCTCCGCCGGAGAGCGAACTTACTGGCACTTTGGCGCGGCGGGGCGGAAAAAGAAAGTCGCCGAGGTAGGCAATAACATGTTTTTTCTGCCCAGCGATTTCTACCCAGTCAGAGCCGGGAGCAATGGTTTCCGCGACCGTTTTTGTGAGGTCTAGTTGCTCGCGTAGTTGATCGAAATAGGCAATTTTGAGATTCGTACCAAGCCGCACAGTACCGCTATCCGGAGAGAGCTTGCCAAGTAGCAACTTGATGAGCGTGCTTTTCCCTGCGCCGTTGTGTCCGATCAGTCCCAGGCGATCGCCGCGCATCAGCGTGAAGTTCAAGTCCTTCACGATCGGCCGACCGTCGAAAGCTTTACAAAGTCCTTTCACTTCTGCGACGATTTTCCCGCTTTTCTCTCCTGCATCAATCTGCAGATTGATGGAGCCCATGCGATCTCGTCGAGCAGCTCGTTCGCGTCGTAGCTGCTCCAATCGGCGAACGCGGCCTTCGTTGCGTGTGCGTCGCGCTTCAATGCCTTTACGAATCCAGACTTCTTCCTGTGCCCAAAATTTGTCGAAGCGGCGGCGAGCAAGGTCTTCTGCTGCCAGCTCTTCCTCTTTGCGGGATTCATAGGCGGAGAAATTTCCGGGGTAGGAGCGGAGAACTCCGCGATCGAGTTCAAGGATGCGAGTTGAAACGCTGTCAAGGAATTCTCGGTCGTGCGTAACAACAATGAGCGAGCGTTGATTGCGATAGACCGTGCGGGTGAGCTCTTCTAGGCGCATGACAGCAGTGATGTCGAGGTGATTCGTCGGCTCATCAAGTAGCAGTAAATCGGGTTCTAAGGTGAAGGCAAGGGCGAGCGCGGCACGCTTGCGTTCACCGCCGGACGCTTTTTTCGGATTGCCTTCAGGATTAAGTTCGAAGCGATCAAGATATTCATCCAACTTGGCGAGGAGGCGCCATTTTTCGCGTTCGTCAGTAATGCGATTCAAGCCTCCACGTTGCACCAGGCTGTCTCGGAAAGTGGACGCGTCCGGCAGGAGGGGCTCCTGTTCGACGAAATGAGTTCTGAGGCCGTCCTGACGCTGAATTTCCCCGTCATCAAGCTTGTTGCGGCCAGCAAGCACTGACAGGAGCGAACTTTTGCCAGTGCCGTTGCGGCCAATAAGGCCAACGCGTTCACCTGCCTCAATGGCAAGGGAAGCATCATCAAGAAGCGGCAGATCGCCCCAAGCCAAATGGGCGCCGCTGAGAGTGATGAGAGCCATAGTTGCTGAAAAAATGGTCAAAGAAGATGGCTCGCATTGTAGAGAAGAAAAACAGCCCGCTTTAAGGCGGGCTGCTTCGGTGTGCTCGGCATGGGCACGTTCTAACGGGTGAAAGTCCCGAGAGGGGCCG